>JASLWO010000013.1 GCA_030740795.1 Acidimicrobiales bacterium
TCAAAAAGATCACAGGTAGAGATATAAACTTCTATTCATCCCCCCTGTTTTTATTGGACGCCTTGGGTTCCGCCGGTGAAATATTTACCCGAATAACGCGCATACGTCTACCTTTTGCGAAAGAGTCAATGAAAATGTTCACTCAGAATGCGCGCATGAAAGGACCAGGTAAAATTGATCAATCCCCAGCTAATCAGGATTTTGGTTTTCAAAGTATTTCACTCGAAGAATCCTTGACGGATGCCCTGAGATGGCTTCATAATGCCGGATACTTGACGGCTAAACAATCAGGAAAATTAGCAAACATCTGATCCCCGAATTCACAAATCTTTTTATACGTGTAAAATCACATTATGTATAAGTACGCGAAACTAAAGGCAGCAGCGGCAACAATAACTGCTATATCTTTACTAATTTTGGCAGTCTTTTCTATCAAAATATGGATAGAAGAAAAGCATCAAACATGTGCGGTTCAGCTGACTACATATACACAAGCAGTTGAATCTCTAGCTGGCTTACGGGTCACCTCCATGAATAAAGAAGAAATTGCAGCTCGCACGATTAACGAATTAAGAGCATGTGTTCTACCAGAATTAGAAGACCTTCCAGAAGTAGAAGAATCAAACACTCTTAACTAGAGAAGGGGAGATAATGAATACCTTCAAGGAGTTGTATTTCCCTTCGAGCGAATCAAAGCAGTTGAATAAACGTCTTCGTGAAGAGCATGAAAACTTCTTGAATGAAAATCCTGACTGGACACCAAACGAATTACGATTATTACCAAAAGTAATAGCTAGAACGTTCAATAAAATGTGTCCAAAAACGCCTTTTATGGTTCCATTTGGTTGGATTGATGGCACAACATGGGCTGATCTAAGAGAACAAGACAGAATTTTGTCTCTTCCTGAAGATCAAAGACATGAGGGCGCAGAAGCCCACAAAAACGCTATTCGAGGTCGGTGCTTTAGAATTCCCCGACCGTATGAATTAAAACCTGGTGAAGCGGCGTTTAAAAACGTTCAAGATTATGCAATCGTAGACAGAAGAGTTTTCAATGACGAAACCTTTGATCGTAATGTCCCCGAAAACCTCCTCGATGCATTCAACTTGTGTTGGGAACGTATAGCGCAACCAGGTGAATGGTGGAACGGCAAAGAGCGCATTGCTATTTTAGAGGAAGTAAGAAAGGATCGTGAAAAAGAGCACCCTGGAGTTGGATCATCTCTAGCGAATCTGAGTGATAACCCAAGTCCTATCATTTCACCACTTGTATGTGAAATTGTGCGTAAGGTAACTAAAAATGCCCATGAAATCGACGATAAATGGGCAAAAGAAGCTATTGGTCATATCGGAGAAGGAAAATACTCCGAGTTGGTTTCTCTCGTTGTAAATATCTTACCAATTGATATTTTTTGCTTACTCTTAGAAAGACCAGTTGTTTCTCTTCCTGTCCCTAAGAATGGAAAACCCCGTGAATTAATACCAGAAGGGTTAGCTGACGGTGGAGCTTTCGTTCCCTGGCGTACTGAAAACTGGGTCGGTCCGAATGTCGCACGTGCTCTTTCTTTCGTTCCGAAGGATAATGCAATACGTATGAAGCTTGTAGAGAGCATGTACGCGGGGTCCGACAAATTCATTTCAATGATTTGGGATGATAAAGAACCCTTAGATAGATCTCAGGTTGAGATAATTGCAGCTAGAACCTCATCACTCAACGAGTGCTTCTATTGAACATCATCACACATAATGCTTCTCCGTGCGAGTAGCAAAGCCACTGAAAAAAATGTTTCTTTGTCATGTGTAATAGGTGAACCAATAGCAACTGATATTGAACACGGTGAACTTTTATTACAATTCACCGAAGCTGCTAATAATCATCCACCTGAAGTAAAGAATTTCACTGAAGAGATCATTTCAAATATAGGGGAGATGGCATTTATAAAGGCTTCATCAATTGTTGCAATTTTTAACGGACTTGTACGTTCAGCTGATGCAATGGGTATTCCTCTCGACGATGTAACAATGTCAAACACCACTCAAGAAAGAGAAGATCTTGGGCTAAACAGCTATCAAGGATTTAATAACTCATCGGAGTGCGATTACTAAATGACTATTTTTTCTTGTTTCGACGTAGAGACAACAAGTCTGGACGCTCGAAAAGGGCAAGTAATTGAAATAGCCATAGTAAAAATAACAGATGAAGGGGAATTATTAGAAGAGTGGACGACTTTAGTCGGTCCCACCCCGATAGATATGGGACGACCAGACATACACGGAATAAAAAGTTCCTGGTTGGATACGGCTCCACATTTTAAACAAATAGCTGGAGATATTTCCGAAAGATTGGATGGCTCAATACCAGTTGCCCACAATGCACCTTTCGATTGTTCATTTATCCGTGAAGAATGGAATAGAGCTGACTTGGGTGATCTACAGCTTGAAGCCTTCGACACACTTCCACTAGCGAAAGAATTGGGGTATCCGGGAAAGCTCGGTGAATTAAGTGACGCTCTTGGCGTTCAATTAGCTAACGCTCATGAAGCATTAGCAGACACACATGCTCTCGCCGCTGTCCTTATCAAACTTCTTGAATTATCAAAAACACAGGTCAATTCACCTGTGTTTCAACCATCACTATTTAAACCAGAAGCATCAGGATTGTTTGAACATCGGCCACCCAGTTGATGAGTTCCGCTCAGAACCTCTTTACTGTATTTTTTCTTCTACCGTTAATTTTTTTTGTAAGCAGTGCTTGCGCAAGTACTGATGAGGAGCTTGAAGTAGTGGGAATGCGACTTTTGGGGGAAGCTTCTGAAATTGAAACTTCTCTATCCGGTAGTCCAATAGAGAATGAATCACCAACAAAAGAATTGACTTCTACAACGCGCTCTAATGATTCTCTACCTGCAATTTCGACAACCAGTGTTGTTGAAGTTTTATTACCTAAAGCCACTAAACCGTCAACAACAACCACAACCTTATTTATTGAAACTCCTGACAAACCTTTTTATGTAGCAACTGCGGTAAGTGCAATAGTTGAGGCATACAGAAAACGAACCGATTCGGAAGCGAGATGGATTCTCTCAAATCCTGGACCATTTCAAGGTGATCGTGTTCTACTGGTTCGTACTATCGAAGAAGAATGGATTCAAGTGTCCATGCCAATCCGACCACATGGGACTAATGCATGGGTTAAACGTGACAGCGTGTCAATCACAGAACATAAAGCGAAGGTAATCGTGGATAGATACACAGGGGTATTGGAAGGGTGGAAAGATGGGGAATTGCTTTTCAAAGAACCTTTTACCGGTGGGAGCGAAGAAAATCCGACCCCATTAGGAGATTTCTATATTAATGAGATAGATGTAGATAACAAGGATGCTTCAAGTGGAAAACTAGTTGGTATAACAGCGTTTTCAACAACCATTGATCCAACCAGCGAAGGAGATCCAGCCATAGCATTTCTTGCACGTGAATCAAACGAGGGGAGTGGTGAACTTACCACTAGAGGCTGCATAAGAGTGAGCGCCAAAGTTTTAAACCTGCTAACAGCTTTACCATTAGGAACTCCTGTACAGATCGTCGGGTGATTGTTCAGTTCATCCGTGGGTCATCTGGGTACTGAGCTAGCTTGCTTAGAAAACCTTTCTGTCTTGCTAGAACCATTGACCATAAATCTCCTGGGTCATTGACAAAAGGATCCGTGTCAGTTACTTCAGCAACTATCCATCCACCAGTCGATATTTCAGCACTCAACTGGCCTGCCGACCATCCGGCGTAGCCCGAATAGAGTCTTGCATTCAACACGGATGTCATATCGAGTGTTTCAGGGTTCAAATTAAGAACTTTGATGCACCCAATTCCGTCGATCAGCTCATCTTTAGCATTTTTATCGTAAAGACCTAATGCGAGTAAGGATTCTTCTTGAACAGGACCTCCCCAATGCAAGAGCAACGACGTGTCTTTGCTCTCGCTCCACTTTGGCAGCACATCAACAGAATAGAGATCGCTCTGTCGATTTAAAACAACTCCGATTGCGCCCTCGTTGCTGTGTTCCAAGACAAGTATTACAGACCTAAAAAAATTCGTATCAACAAGCTCCGGTGTCGCAAGAAGTAGCTTTCCTCGAAATGATTGCATTTTTAACTACCTTTCAAGGTGTCTCCAAGAAGTGTGTTAGCCCTAGATTTTTTCACAACTCCTACCAATTCACCACCAGCTAGCTCGGTGTAAATACTGGTAGTTGAAATGTTTGCATGCCCTAACAAGCTTTGTATCGCATTGATTGGAACTCCGTCACTTGCCAATTGAACTCCAGCAGTATGGCGAAGTGAATGAGGAGAGCGGTCGCGTAAACCAGCGACCCTATTTAAGATTCTTAACCAATAACGCAAGTTCTGATAAGTGAATCTTTTCCCGCCGTGGTCTTTCGAGTCGGCTTTAGTGACAAACAAGGGGTCATCTGGTCTAGCTTTTCCAAATCTTTCCTCTCGTTCTTTTTGCCAGATTTCATTAACTTCAACAAGTTCTGGCGACAAGGGGAGTCGACGAATACGTCGACCTTTTCCAACTACTTGCATCATCCAAGTTGCCTGTTCATCATTATCAATTAATCGTTCACGCGATATCCAATTAATATCAGCATCTATCAGTTCAGACGCTCGCAATCCAAGAACTGCAAGAAACGAGCACATAGCAAGGTCTCTTTCTGGCCATAAAACACGTTTCCCGTGTTCGTTATCTTGAGATGCTGCTGTTTCGTATAAGTCACGTATTTCAGATGGTCGGTAGTACTCCGGATCTACTTGTGGAACATCCAGTTTCGCTACTTTACGTATTCGCTTGATATCTGGTACTTCTTTAACTAAACCGTCTGCTATACAGAAGTCATAAAATGAGTTCAATGCTGCAAGGGTTTGATTCAAAGTCGCCTTCGACATTTCACCACTTGATCTCATAGAGCGGACTGTGTCAGTTAATTCAGCCTGATTTAAAAAGTCGGGACTTAATTCATTAGGTTTCTTTTCTGTGAAAGAAAGTACTCTACGGACACCTTGGTTATAGGCCTTAATGGTATTTGGAGGTTTATCTTCTAAAAGAGGTAGCCAATCAAGCCAAGCATTGAATATGAGGGGCATTTCAGCTTCTTTAGGTAGTTTTCGATAACCCAATGCTTACCAATCTTTCTGAATAGTTTTAAATGATAATCTACATTATCTTTACAAACTAGATTGGGATACTAAGCCATTTATCGAATATTTAGTTATTTGGTGGGTGAACAGCTTATGCCACTCACCCACCAAAGCTTATAACTACGGTGTTCCGTCAAGAACTCCAGTCAGAGCAACCAATTCTCCTTGCTCTCCGCCAGAATTCGCATCAAAGATTGACAGTCGGAATGCGTCGCTTGCATCGTATTTGCCTGGCGCAATTGAGTTATGAGGCTGTCCTGGGAGAACGAAGTTACTCATTGATTCTGCTGCTGCTAGGAAACTCTCATGAGTTAAGTCTGCACCAGCTGCTTCTGCAATCATCACGAATAGCTGCAGCCAACGACAGTAGCTCATAATTGAGCGATACCACTCCTCTTCTCCTTCATCGAACTGGTCAGGTCCTTCAATGGCTAACTCTGGATTAGCTTCTGTGAACGGCACTACACATTCAGCTTGTGTTAGTGGATCGTCCCACATTTCTTGCTCTGTCAGACCTGTAAGCGTTATTCCCCCATCTGCCATTTCTGGAGTAACACTTTCACTTAAGTTTGTGAAAGTTTCTGAATTCATAATGTAGAGATCCATCTCGATGTCATTAAACGCAAGGTTTCTAATTCCCGCACGTTCACCACCCACCAACATTGCTACATCTGCGCCCGAAGCGAGGACGTTTTGAACTAATACATCCCACCTTGCATCTTCAGCTGCAGTATCCCCTACTGGTATTTGTAAGCCGACGTCGAGCACAACGTTAACGTCCATACCACTAAGCACTGAACTCGCTAACGCGTACGGACCATCGTCTTCATTTCCGACTAGAGCAATACTCTTGCCGTCGAGCAGGCCTTCTTGTTCGAGAAGAGAAATAAAGGCTTTCATCTTGGTTTCCTTCATTGTTCCGGGTTCGATCCAAGGAGCACTAGAAGCTTCAAGTCTTTCTGCGGTTTGACGACCACCCACCATAATTGTGTTTTGTGTACCTGTTATGCAAGTATTTATGTCTTCAACCGGACCTAAGAAACCACCTAGTACTGCAAATGTCTCTATATCCGCAGCAAGTTCCAGACACACAGCTTCGGGATCAATACCACCAAGAATTGGGCCTATTGGGCTGTAATACTTGTACGCATCAACCACGAGCTCACGCCCCAGAATTCCGCCATTATTGTTCAGATTTGCAACAAACGTTTCCCATACAAGCTGCTGGTCTCCCCATCCTTGAGGTGACAGATTGATATCCACTAACCAGGCAAAATCAAGCATTGTTATACCTATATGGATTGCTTCTTCTGTCACTCCCCTCCAGGAGGCTGTTAGAGGTTCGGGTCCCGCACAGTCTGGGTTGCTGTCTGCGTCCCATACGCATGCGCTTAGGGCACCAGATTCTAGGTCTGCTTTCAAAGTAGTAAGCATTGATTTGATGTCGTCACTTACCATTGAATCGAAATCGTGGAACGGAGCGAGACCAACAGCACCACCGTAATTACCAGAAGGCATGCTTCCAGCAGCGGATTGT
>JASLWO010000014.1 GCA_030740795.1 Acidimicrobiales bacterium
AGCTGAGATTAAGAGAAAATCTCCTTCCAAGGGCATCTTTAGAGCCGATCTGGACCCTTCAGCTGTTGCTCTCCAATATGAAGTATCTGGTGCGGCTTGCATTTCAGTTCTCACTGATAGCGAACATTTCGGAGGTTCTGAATCTGATCTCCAAGCAGTGCGTTTAGTAGTAGACCTGCCAATCCTAAGAAAAGACTTTACCATCGACCCCAGAGACATCTGTGACGCCAAAATAATGGGCGCTGATTGTGTCCTTCTTATTGTTTCAGCTTTAGAGAAAAACCAGTTACGCGAACTTTACAATTTGGCGACTGTGCTAGGAATGGATGCTTTGGTAGAAACCCATGATGAGAGCGAAATTGAGATCGCATTAGAAATTGGCGCTGAGATGATTGGAGTCAATCAACGAGACCTTCAAACATTTAAAGTAGATCAAAAACGTGCTCTCCGTGTTGTCGAACAAATTCCCGAAGATGTAGTGAAAGTTGCAGAGAGTGGAATAAAAACGCCTTCGGATGCGAAAGCCTTGGCGGCTGCGGGATACGACGCAGTTCTTATCGGAGAAGCTTTGGTTGTTTCCGAAATGCCTGGACTAATCATTAAAGAATTGAAGGAACTCTAAATACTGCAGATACCGGCACAATTTCCGATAACGTCAAATTGTGTTTGTGAAAATATGCGGTATCACCAATGAAGAAGACGCTCTGCTATCAGTTGCTGTCGGTGCTGATGCCGTAGGGTTCGTATTCGCCCCTTCTCAAAGAAAAATTGCTGTTTCCAGAGTGGCAGACATAGTGAGACGTTTGCCACCGGACGTTATGACAGTCGGCGTTTTTAAAGATGAACTCCCAGACAGGATCATAAAAGTTATGAATGAAACGGGACTGATGGCAGCCCAGCTCCATGGAGTTGAATCAACGTCACATGTAATGAAGGTCAAAGAGGAAGTACGGACCGTTTTTAAAGCTGTCACAGCAGGGTCGGAAGCGTTCTACTCCGCAGAGGACTTTAAAGCAGATGCGATCCTTGTTGATTCTGAGATCCCTGGGGCAGGAGAGATATTTGACTGGCAAATGGCTGAAAATGCCCCACCCGGAGTACCGCTGATTCTTGCAGGGGGATTAACGCCAGATAATGTCACTCAAGGAATCCAAAAGGTAAAACCATGGGGGGTTGACGTCTCATCTGGAGTGGAACGTTCCCCAGGCGTAAAGGACCCAATTCTGGTTAGAGCATTCGTGCAAACAGCTAAGAAAGTCGGGCGTGAATTGCAAGAATTAAAGGATAATAAAGTTAATGATGAGGAACCCTACGACTGGGAAGAAGACTCAACATGGCGATGAATGAACCAACCGAATTGGGCAGATTCGGAAAATTCGGTGGAATGTTTATCCCCGAAACGCTAATACCCGCCTGTCAAGAACTTGAAATAGCTTTCAAGCAAGCATGGAGCTCAACTGATTTCCGAAAAGAACTCGACGACCTTCTCCACGACTACGCTGGACGGCCCTCACCAATCACAAGATGCGACCGACTATCGGAAGAGTTGGGGTGTCAGGTCATACTTAAAAGAGAAGATCTCAATCATACCGGTTCGCATAAGATCAATAATGTGTTAGGGCAGGCTTTGCTTGCGAAACGCATGGGCAAAACTCGGTTAGTAGCGGAAACAGGAGCCGGTCAACATGGAGTAGCGACTGCTACAGCTGCTGCACTTTTCGGTATGGAGTGTGTGGTCTATATGGGAGAAGTAGATATCGAAAGACAAGCTCTTAATGTATTTCGAATGCGTTTACTCGGTGCAGAAGTTAGACCTGCTGTTTCTGGAAGTCGAACACTTAAGGACGCTATAAACGAAGCGATGCGAGACTGGGTAGCAACAGTTGAAGATTCTCATTACTGCCTCGGGTCAGTAATGGGCCCTCACCCATACCCTTGGATGGTACGCGAATTTCACCGAGTAATAGGGGCGGAAGCATATAGCCAATGTATGGATGTTCTCGACAGAGTCCCTGATGTAGTTACAGCATGTGTTGGAGGGGGATCAAATGCAATAGGAATCTTCTCAGGCTTTGTTGATACGGAAGCAGAACTAGTTGGGGTGGAACCAGCTGGGGGAGCAGCGATTGAACGGGGCATCCCAGGTGTTGTGCATGGATCTCTCTCATACATTCTGCAAGATGAATGGGGGCAAGTCCTAGAAGCTGAGTCGATTTCTGCAGGATTAGATTACCCCGGTATAGGTCCAGAACATGCGCACTTAGCTGATATAGGCAGAGCGCGATATGAAAAAGTAACCGATGCTGAAGTGATAGAAGCATTCCAGCTCCTATCAAGAACAGAAGGCATCATCCCAGCACTGGAACCAGCCCACGCTCTTGCATGGATGAGTCGCGATAGAGAATCCCTTTCAGGGAAAACTGTCCTGCTTAATCTCTCCGGTCGTGGTGATAAAGATGCCATGCAAATGATGGAAGTACTTGGATGATGTCACGTCATGAAGGAATAGAGGCTGCGTTAACAAAGAAAATACAGCAAGGCGGGAAATGCCTTGTCCCTTATATAACAGGCGGGTTCAGTGGATACTTAGAAACAATTTCTGCTGCTGCTGATGCAGGAGCAGATGCTATTGAAATTGGTATTCCGTTCTCTGATCCAGTTATGGATGGACCCACAATACAAATGGCAAATGATGTAGTGCTGTCTAAAGGTATTACGCCAGAGAGAATACTTAACGATATAGCGAGCCTTGAGATTGATGTTCCTCTTGCAATCATGACCTATTACAACGTGGTTTATCGTTACGGATTAGAACGGTTCGCAGCGGAACTTAAAGAATCAGCAATTTCCGGGGCTATCCTGCCAGATTTACCTTTGCTAGAAGCGAAACCATGGATGGATACAGCAGCCAAAAGCAGTATTGAAACTATTCTTTTTGCAGCTCCAACAACCACGGACGAACAACTTCCAGAAATTTGTGAAAATAGCAGCGGTTTCGTATATGCAGTTGGTTTGTTAGGGGTTACAGGTGCACGTGAAGAGCTAGCAAGCAGCGCTCAGGTGATCGCCAGAAGGTGCAAAGAAGTTACAGATAAACCAGTACTTGTTGGCGTTGGAATAGGGACTCCGAAACAAGCTCAAGAAGTCGCCAAAGTATCAGATGGCTGCATCGTCGGGTCCGCAATTGTTCAGAGGCTATTAGATGGGGGAGGGGCTGAAAGCGTAGGTGAATTCGTGACAGAGCTCCGAACTGCTTTAGACACAATTTAGCCTTTTCGACTGTTTTTATGAAAAAAGCGCCCAATTTATCAAATAAATGAAATTCGCCATTTCCCCAGTTCAAAGCCATTTTTGCAAGTAGTTTTTAGAGAAAATTAAAGAAAATACAACTATCATCACACGAACATGCGAAAAAGACTAAATTAGTACTCAGCCAGGTAAATTGACTTTAGTTGAGGACCCTGGTCCGTTGTTTAAATTTAAACAAGGAGCTTTCAATATTATGATGGCAACATTTGTCACACTATTTGTAATGGGAATGCTACTGCAGGGTGTAATCGCCGTGCTAGATAGTATTCTCGACCTAGCCGGTGTAGGTGGAATGCTAAAAGGCCTTCCACTAGTCGGCGCAAACCTATCCCTTATTTGGGCTTATCTGTTTGTGGTAATTACGGACGCATCCGTCTCTGGATATGGCATCGATACTGAGATTCTCAGTATGGGTGACTTTGGTTCAGACGTTGCTCTGGCAATTATCATTCTCGCTTTCGGCCCAATTAAAGATGCAGCTGTGTCTGCTCTAGGAAAGGGTGTCGGAAGGTAAAACTTTTCGATTTTAGTAAGGGCCGTCCTTCGGGGCGGCCCTTACGCATTTTTAGATGGATTTCGTCAATATGCGGCGGGAGATGAAATATTTTCGGAATGACCGCCTTTTATGCTTACAACAGTGTAATTTAGCTGATATACGCAAATGCGTGTGATTGCCTTACTGGGATAAGCCTGGTTTCGGCGCAGGAGGATAAATATGAATAAGTCAGAGCTATGTGCTGCTATTTCAGGTAGTACCGGCGTTAGCCAGAGTGACGTAGACAAAGTTCTAAAAGGACTTGAAGAAACCGTCACGAGTGCTGTTTGTGGAGGCGGCGACAAAATCGTTCTAAGCGGTTTCGTTACCTTCGATCGGGGTCATCGTGCAGCTCGAGCTGGCAGGAACCCACAAACAGGGGAAACCATTCAAATAGCCGCAGCTAACACTATAAAGATATCTGCAGGATCAAAGTTGAAAGCTGCTGCTAAAGCTTCCACCTCGTCCTATTAGATTTGATTGTGGTTAGGGGCCGTCACTGACGGCCCCTAACTCATTTTTGTGGAATTATGAACTTTCCTAAACCCGAAGATGTGCTACCACACAGAGATCCTTTTTTGTTCTTAACTGAAATAACGAATCTAGAACCAGGAAAATCAGCGACAGCAATTTGGGATTTAGATGGGAACGAACAATTCTTTGAAGGTCACTTTCCCGGAAGGCCAACTTTGCCAGGTGTCTTGATGTGCGAATCAATTGCGCAATTAGGGGCCTATCTTGTCTTGTCCGATGACAAATTTGCTGGGAAACTTCCATTATTTGGGGGACTAGACAAAGCTAGATTCAGAAGACAGGTTCATCCAGGCGAAACCTTGCAATTGCGTATAGAAGTAAATCGTTTAACTTCTAAAGGGGGTAGGGCAACTGGGGAAGCACGAGTTGATGGGGATTTGGCTTGTGTTGCTGATTTGATGTTTGTCGTTGTGGATCGCTAATTGATGATTAAGCGCCGGTAGCTGGTCCGATCACAATTGTTCCATTGTGGCCACCGAATCCAAAGGAATTGCTTATCGCTGGGCCCGGTATCCAACTCTGTGGTTCCCCGATAACGAGATTAATGTTTTTGAGTTCAGGGTCAATTTGAGTAGTTCCATGAGTAGGTGGAATAGTTCCATTAAGGATTGACAGCACAACAGCAACGGCCTCTAAAGCACCAGCAGCACCAAGGGAATGCCCAGTTACACTTTTAGTTCCTGTAACGAGTGGGCGAAGGTTTCCAAAAACTCTCTCTATAGCTTCAGCTTCTGCCGCATCATTTAAAGGAGTGGATGTTCCGTGTGCGTTTATGTGAACAATATCGACGGGGGACAGTCCCGCGTCTGAAATTGCGGCGTTCATGCATCTGACCGCACCGTTTCCGCCCGGGGCAGGGGCAGTGATGTGATGAGCGTCTGCAGTGCTTCCTAAACCCATAAGTTCAGCAAGGATAAGAGCTCCTCGAGATTCTGCATGATTCCATTCTTCAAGCACAAGAATGCCGGCTCCTTCCGATTGCAAAAACCCATCGCGTTCTTTATCAAATGGTCTGCTGATACCAGAACTTGATACTGCAGTCATGTTTATAAAGCCTTGGGTTCCAATTGGAGTCAATGCAGCTTCAGTCCCTCCTGCTATCATAACCTTACTTTTCCCGCATCTGATTAGATCTGCTGCCCTTCCAATGGAATGAGTTCCTGCAGCGCAGGCGGTGACAGTAGTTTCGCAAGGGCCCTGCAAGTTGTATTTCATGGAAATGCTCGCCGATGCTGCATTAGCCATCATCATTGGGACGAGAAAGGGAGATACGCGGCGAGGACCTTTATCAGCGAGTACACCCGTTTGATTTTCGAGAGTAGATATCCCACCTACTCCTGTTCCAACCCAACTACCGGCCGAAGTGGGGTCGTCTAAAAAATCTCCAGCCTGAGTAATCGCCTCATGGGCTGCGGCGAGAGCGAATTGTGCAAATCGATCAGAACGGCGAGCCTGTTTGGCATTGTCATCAAAGTAAGGAAGCGGGTCGAAATCCTTTACAAAAAATCCGTGTTCAGGTACCCCAGTCATTAGTGAGTCCCAAAAAGCTTCAGTTCCTACACCAGCGTTTGAAACAACGCCTATCCCTGTGATAGCAACGCGCGAGTTCATTACAATTTGCTAGAAATCAACTTAAATGCGTCACCTATGGTAGGTAAATCTTGAAGCTCTTCTTCTTCAACGGTTATGTCGAACTCTTCTTCAAGTTCCATTACGAGCTCAACCAGGTCCAAGCTGTCTGCATCTAGGTCTTCTGCAAACTTTGCTTCTAAAGTTACCTGATCAGCTTCAACAGAGAGCACATCTACAGCGCATCTCTTAAACCGTTCAAAATTCTCGTCACTCATATATATCCTTTCCTGATAAGTTAATACTATTCGCTAAGCAATGCCTAGACCGCCATCAACAGGGATAATAGCTCCAGTAATATAGCTAGCATCTTTACTAGCTAAAAAAGAAACAGCTGATGCTATTTCGTTAGGTTCAGCGAACCTGTTAATGGGCACAGACGCAAGAATAGACTCTCTCTGTTTTTCGGATAGCGCCTCAATCATGTCTGTGCGAACAGGACCAGGTGCCACAATATTTGTTGTTATGTTTCTAGAAGCGAATTCTTTAGCAATTGATCTTCCCAGTCCTACTAATCCAGCCTTGGAAGCCGCATAATTAGCTTGCCCGGCTTGTCCGACGGTAGCCACTACAGAGGAAATTAGAATAATGCGGCCCCACTTTTTTTTCATCATAGGCTTTATAGCTCGTTTGGTAAGCCTGTAGGCAGAGGTAAGGTTTGCTTCAATGACTGACGAGAAATCTTCTTCGCTCATTCTGGGCAGTAAATTATCTTTGGTGATTCCTGCATTTGCTACAAGAACCTGAACTGGGCCAAATCTATCCTCAACGTTAGTGAAAGCTGATTCAATGCTTTCAGGGATGGTGATATCGCATTCGACCGAAGTGAATTCAGCATTAGCTGCGGGGGAAGTACGGTGAGTGCCTATAACAGTAAAGCCATCAGTGTGGAGCCTTTGGGCAATTGAGAAACCGATTCCACGGTTGGCTCCTGTTACTAATGCTATTTCACTCATTAGCTTCACCCCATTGAACTACTGCGCTAGCTGACGTCATACCTGCTCCAAAACCAACTAAAAGGAGAATATCACCGGATTTGATTCTCCCATCGTTTAAAGCTTCAAATAAAGCAATTGGGATAGAGGCTGAAGAGTTATTGCCTGTTTTGTGAAGGACAGAGACAGCGCGATCTTTGGCGATACCGAGTCGTTTCATTGAAGATTCAATAATGCGGATGTTGGCTTGGTGAGGAATAACATAAGAAATATCGCTAGGAGACAAACCTGCAGCGGTCATAGAAGATTTTGCAGATTCAGTCATTGCTAGTACGGCTTTTCGGAAAACTTCCTTTCCGGCCATTACGATTGTTCCACCAACTTCCGCGTAGAGGATATCTCTTAAAGAGCCTTCACAATTTAAGTCCCATCCGCGGAGGTATCCGTCGCCTTCTTGGGCTTCTATCACCACAGCTCCAGCCCCATCTCCGAAAAGTATCGCAGTTGACCGGTCCTCCCAATCAGTGAAACGGGATAACGTTTCTGAACCTATAATGAGTATTTTTTTGTATCCTAATTTGAGGAACCCAAAACCTGTTACGAGTGAATAAACGAAGCCGCTACAAGCAGCGTTTATATCCATGGCGCCACATTGAAGGCCCAGTTGGTGTTGGACCATTCCAGACGTCGCAGGGATTTGGTCATCTGGTGTTGTTGTCGCCAGTATCAAGAGATCTATGTCCTTGGCGTTGCATCCTGCCATCTCTAGAGCTGTTTGCCCTGCTTCAACTGCTAAACCTGCGGTAGTCCCACCGATTCTTCTTTCACTGATCCCAGTACGCTCAAGTATCCATTCATTACTTGTGTCCATTCTGCTGGCAAGATCATCATTGGTTATGGTTTCAGGACCAAGGGCCATCCCCCAACCGGTAATCTTACCCTCAGAATTTCCAGTCCTTATGCTCATTTAGTTATCCTCAACCATGCAATAGGTTGGCTGGATGTAACCCTTTCTCCGTCAACAGCCAGGAAGCCTTGTATCTCGCCGGCAAAAGCGCTTCGGACTTCAGTCTCATTGACGAGACCCAAAAGAAAGCCAGCATGGATTGATTGTCCGATAAGGTCTTCATTCGTTGGGACAAAAACGCCAGCGCAAGGACTCACAACTAGTCTTTCTGTAGCAAAAAGGTGCTCGCCTTCAAGAGAATCTCCGGTTGATGGTTGTTGACCTGAAATCATTTCAAGAAGTGAGTCGATACTCTCTGGAGAACTAACAGAAATATTTGAAGTATCTTTCAGCGTTCGTTTAGTCATCCCAGTGAGAACCGCACCTGGTCCCACTTCTACAAATGTTGCGAACCCTGCTGCTTCTAGCTGGTGAAGAATTTGCCTCCACCTAACCGGACTTGTTAGTTGGGAAGAAAGAAGAGCGGGCCAATCGCCAGCTGCTTCATGGCCTATAGCGTCAACGTTTGCATAAACGGGGTGATCGGGGGATCGGAATTCTACACTTTCGATTGCTTCCCTTAGCCGGTCACGAGCTGGTTCCATATATGGGGTATGGAATGCTCCAGAAACAGGGAGCCTCATAGCACGTTTAGCGCCTATCTCTTTAGCGATTTCAGAAGCAGCTTCTATGCCTGACGGTGAGCCAGCTATAACAACTTGACCAGGGGCATTATAATTAGCTACCCAAACGTCGTCGTCGACCCGGTGGCAAACACTTTCAACAAGTTCATCGTCAAGTCCAAGAATAGCTGCCATCGTACCTTCTTGAGATTCAGCACATGCCTGCATAGCTTCTCCGCGTTCAGTAACTAATTTAACAGCATCTTCAAAGTCCAAAGCCCCTGATGCTGTTAAAGCCGTGTATTCTCCCAAGCTATGCCCAGCATGAGAAGCAGCCTCAACGCCTACACGTTGAAGGGCATCAAAAATAACCATCGAGGTTATAAACGTTGTTATCTGGGCATTCTTTGTTTGCTTTAATTCATCATCATCAGCGTTTAGAAGCAAATTACTCAGGTCGCGACCTGTTATAGAAGATGCTTCAAGCACTAATTCCCATGAAGGATGGTCTTGCCATTTATTGCCCATTCCCATTTTTTGCGACCCTTGACCGGGGTAGGTGAAAACAATCATCTAAGAACCTTTATGAGACTGTAATTCCTTTGAGTCCCAACTGTTAATTTTTTGGTCATTTTCTACCTTGAGAGAGCGATTTGAGTTATTTGTATTTGGGCATTACGGCGTAGCGATTAACAATAGGTCAGCGAGTTATTATACGTTGCGATGTCAATAGATTCTCTAAGAACGTCAGTTCTCGCGAGACAATTGGGAAAACTACAACCTAAATATAGTCTTTCTATCGTTCATAACGATACGATTCACGACTGAAGAGGTAAATTTCTTTACTTGCCCGGGTGGCGGAATTGGCAGACGCGGGGGACTCAAAATCCCTTTCCCCCTGGGGAGTGCGGGTTCAAGTCCCGCCCCGGGCACTTCAACAGTTAATTACCCAATGGCGAATAGTATTTTTGAGTTCTTAGCAGGAGCTAGCTACTAAGATGCATGAGTGGCAAGTAAGTTACTAGAACGACGTTTGATTGAAACGGGGCAAAGATTAAAACAACTCCGTGCTGATCTCCAAGTTGCCGAAGAGCAACTTTCCCATTTCTCTGATGATGCTGATGATGCTCGTATCAAGTCTCTGGTTTCTGAAACGCCTCTTGCTGGAAAAGAACTTCGTGAGGCCAGCAAACATGCAGAATCAATGCGCAGGCACCGAAACTCATTATTAAGAGAAATTCTTAAAGTAGAAACTCTGCAAGATGAACTTCTTGACCAAATGGCAGCCGAGAAATGAAGGACGAGAAAAAGCAATTGGTAAGGATTGTCATCGCTGAAGACGAAGCGATAATTCGCCTTGACCTGCGGGAGAGCCTTGAGGCTGAAGGCTATGTCGTAGTAGGAGAAACCGGTCGCGGTGACGAAGCGATAGAACTAGCAAGAGATCTGAATCCTGATGTAGTCATACTCGATATAAAAATGCCAGGCCTAACCGGAATTGAAGCCGCAAAGGTTATAAGCGATGAGAAGATAGCGGCAGTTCTCTTGTTAACAGCTTTTAGCCAACGTGATTTAATTCAAGATGCAAGCCAAGCCGGAGCTTTGGCATATCTCGTAAAACCATTTCAGCGCAGTGAATTAGTTCCATCAGTTGAACTAGCTATAGGTCGATTCAAAGAAATTTCCGACCTTAAAGAAAAAAATGACGCATTATTAGAAAATCTTGAAACTCGAAAGATTGTGGATCGGGCTAAAGGAACTTTAATGGATCAATTTGCTCTGAAGGAGAGAGATGCCTACCGCTATCTCCAAAAGAGAGCGATGGAAGAACGTTTACCCATGAAAGAAATAGCGCTTTTAATCTTAGAAGATGAGGCATAGTTTGTATTCAAGGCTTCAGGGGAAAGAATAAGAGGAAATGAAAAGATGAAATCGGTGATGTTGATAGATGGCAACTCGTTGCTCTATAGAGCATTTTTCGCATTGTCTGAAGCAGATATGAGAACTTCAGGAGGTCAACCAACTGGAGCGATATATGGATTTTTGACTATGTTAATTAACTTAATTCGCGACCATGACCCAGACGGGGTAGCGGTGGCTTTCGATTTGCCCGTCCCTACTTTCCGTCATGAAAAAATAGAAACGTACAAAGCGGGTAGGGCGGAAACTCCAGATGATTTAAAGCTACAATTCGATGTAGCTAAAGAAGCTCTTGAAGTTCTTGGAATTCAATCAATAGAAAAAGCCGGATTTGAAGCTGATGATATCCTCGCAACGTTTGCTGCTAAAGCTATAAATAAAGAAATTTCAGCAATAGTAGTGACCGGTGATCGAGATAGCTATCAATTGGTAAGGGACCCATTCGTAAAAGTTCTTTACAACCGCCGAGGGGTTTCGGACTATGTTTTGTATGACGAAGACGGAATCCGAGAACGCACAGGGGTGACTCCCTCGGATTACGTGACTTACGCTGCTTTACGCGGAGACAAATCAGATAATCTCCCTGGAGTACCTGGCGTTGGAGAGAAAACAGCTGCAAAGCTAGTGAACCAATACAGGACCCTCGACGGGATTTTTGGTGCCGCTAATGAACAGACGCCTAAACTGCGCTCAAATTTAGAAGAGAATGAACAACAAGCCCGATTAAACGTAGAAATTATGACACTTGTTACCGATGTACCCACAGGCGTTGATCTAGAAGATTTGACTCCGAATAAACCTGAAATAAACGAAGTTAAGAAATTATTTGAGAAGTTAGAATTGCGGACCCTTTACCAACGTCTAGGTGAGGTGTTTGAGGGCGAATTTGCTTCAGAGGATGAGAAAGTTCAAAGTTTGAAAACGAAATGCAACTTACTTTCTAATACGTCAGAGCTGATAGACCATCTCCAAATTTTTGATAAAGAAACTGGTCCCATTGGGTTAGCTGGAAGTTGGGCTACTGAGGAAAGTCTGTCCGGATTGGCCGTTGGGATCAACCAAAATGAAGGTGCTGCTATCTGGTTCCCAATAACTTTTCTTAAAGACAAAGAAGTCAAAGACATTTTCTCGACCTTCTTGCAACGCGAGGGAGGCATCGTAGGGCATGGACTGAAAAGATTAATTCGGGGTTTACTGTGGGAAGGTTACCCTCCACTGAAGATACATTTGGATACTCAAATAGCGGCGTATCTTTTGAATCCAGCGGAGGCAGACTATCCGCTGCCGGATTTAACTATGCAATACGCTGGTAGAAATTTCACTATTGATGAAGTGGCAGAAGAAGGACAACTTAACCTTGATGGAGACCCTGAAGCAGTTGAAATGGAATCAGCGCAAGAAGCTCTTTGTGCGAGTGTTCTAGCTAACCCCTTAAAGGTCGCGATCAAGGAACAAGGTTTAGAAAACCTGAATGAGGAAATAGAGATTCCGCTGATAGGTGTTCTCGCTGAAATGGAATATCTTGGAATCCAAATTGATGTAAAACGACTTACCGAACTTCGTGATGAACTTCAAAATGAGGTTGGAAAAATCCGAGAAATTATTCATGAATTGGCGGGAGAAGAATTTAATGTCAATTCAACGAAACAACTTCAAGTGGTTTTGTTTGAGAACCTAGGTTTGACGCCACGGAAAAAGACAAAGACTGGTTACAGCACTGACGCTCAAACTTTGGAGAAAATGAAAGATGATCATCCAGTGGTTAACCAGCTATTGCAATATAGGGAAGTAGAAAAACTTAGATCAACCTATGGAGAGGGTTTACTCGCTGTGGTGGGGTCGGGAGACAGGATCAGAGCTACCTTTCGCCAAACTGTAGCGCGGACTGGAAGGCTAAGTTCCGATGCACCGAATTTGCACAATATTCCTGTCCGTACCGAGAAAGGAAAAGTGTTTCGAGAGGTTTTCATTGCTAAAGAAGATTGGAGATTGCTTGTTGCTGACTATAACCAGATAGAACTCCGCTGCATTGCCCATCTGTCCGAAGATCCGGGACTTATTAGAGCGTTTAAAGCCGGTGAAGATATCCACACTGCTACCGCAGCACAAGTTTTCGGAGTGGTTCCCGAAGAAGTTTCTAAGGCACAGAGGGAACGAGCAAAAATGGTAAGTTACGGGCTTGTTTACGGAATGGAAGCGTATGGCCTTGCGCAGAGACTAGGCATTGCTAATAAAGAAGCAGCGAATATATTGGATTCGTATTTCGGAGCTTTCCCTTCAGTGAAAGATTATATGGAGTCAACGGTTCAGGTAGCTAAAGAACGGGGATACACAGAAACACTTTTTGGGCGAAGGCGTCGTATTCCTGAACTCATGTCGTCAAACTCAAGGATACGTGCAGCGGGAGAAAGACAAGCAATGAATGCTGGCATACAGGGCCTAGCGGCAGATATTTTCAAAGTTGCTCTCGTTAACCTCCACTATCGTCTCAAAAAAGAAAACATGGGAAGCCGCATAGTTCTTCAAGTCCACGATGAAGTTATTCTAGAGTGCCCCAAAGAAGAAGTTTACGATGCAGAAAAAGCGACTATAGAAGTCATGGGATCGGCATTTGATATGAGCGTGCCTTTGGCAGTGAATATCAGTTCAGGTGCGACTTGGGCCGAAGCGAAATAGATTCCCCACCTTTTAATGCCTACTATGACAATATGGGGGGCCATTGGTTTGAAGAAGCTGCAAGTCACATGGGGGAAGCGTACCTTAGGTATTCATTTACTAAGGGAACAGAACAAGAAGTCAACTTTCTAATAGACCACTTAGGGCTCAAACCAGGGATGCGAGTTCTAGACGTTGGCTGTGGACCAGGCAGGCACGCTCACTTGTTAGCAGAAAGAGGGGTAGAAGTTATTGGAATAGATATCAGCAAAAAGTTTATTGAGATAGCTGAGCAAAATAAGCTACCTGGTTTAAAATTTCTGAGACTTGATGCTCGTGAAATGCAATTCAAAAAAGAATTTGATGCTGTCATATCTTTATGTCAAGGAGCTTTCGGTCTGGCAGCTGAACCCCAAACAGCAGTTGAAATTAGAGATCCAGATGGAGAGATTCTTAAAAGAATGAGTTCGTGTTTAGTAGACGGAGGAAAATTAGCACTGACAGCTTTTTCTGCGTATTTCCAGCTTCAATATTTAGAAGAAAGAGACACATTTTATGCTGATCACGGAGTCAACCATGAGGTAGCAGTATTGAAAGACCCTATAGGGAAGGAGACGAAACAAGATTTGTGGACCAGTTGCTTTACCCCAAGAGAATTGAGACTGATGGCAGCGCAAGCAGGATTAACAGTAGAATCGATCTGGTCCGTTTCTCCTGGCAGGTACGAGTGTTTAACTCCAACCCATACAACGCCCGAATTTTTGCTTATCGCAACTAGATAAATATCGGATATATGTGGTTAGCGAGTTGGCTCTTAGAGAGCGACTGATACCCTAAATAGTCGTTGACTTTCTCGGAATAAACATCTTATGAAACCAACGTGTCCTATTGTCTACCAGAAATAATTACATGTCCTCTACTGAAATAAACGAAACCATTGACGGCTACACACCGAGAGAAATTGCGGTAAATGATCTAGGGGATAAATCACTTGACGATGCGTTTGCAGAGTCCATGGTTCAAGTTGAAGATGGACAATTGGTTTCAGGGACGGTCGTTAAAGTTGACAGAGAGGAAGCTCTCCTTGACATAGGATTTAAATCCGAAGGAGTCATACCGCGGAGAGAACTCTCAATAAGGAACGACGTATCTGTTGATGAACTGGTAAGTGTGGGTGACCAGATCGAAGCATTAGTCATCCAAAAAGAAGACAAAGAAGGTCGGTTGATTCTCTCAAAGAAACGAGCCCAATATGAGAAGGCCTGGGGAGACATTCAAAAAGTCAAAGACAATGATGGAATGGTCAAAGGCTTAGTGATTGAAGTTGTAAAGGGAGGATTAATTGTAGATATTGGTTTACGGGGTTTCCTTCCAGCATCTTTAGTTGAACTTCGACGAGTCCGTGACCTTCAGCCCTATATGGGGATGGAGATTGAAGCAAAGATTATAGAGTTGGATAGAAATAGAAATAACGTAGTTCTTTCAAGAAGGTCTTGGCTAGAAGAAACCCAGAAAGAACAAAGGGAAGAATTCTTAGATCTCTTAAAACCTGGAGAGCGGCGGAACGGAGTAATATCTTCAGTGGTTAATTTCGGAGCGTTCGTAGATTTGGGAGGGATGGATGGTCTGATCCACGTGTCCGAACTCTCATGGAAACACGTAAGTCACCCGTCAGATGTTGTGACTATCGGAGACGAGGTCGAAATTGAAGTTCTGGAAGTAGACCTTGACCGAGAGAGAATAAGCCTTTCATTAAAAGCCACCCAACAGGACCCATGGCAGGAATTCGCAGACTCGCACCGTGTCGGAGAACTTGTTTATGGTCGAGTTACCAAACTTGTTCCTTTCGGAAGTTTCGTTCAGGTGGGGGACAACATTGAAGGGTTAGTCCATATCTCTGAGATGTCAGAACACCACGTTGACTTGCCTGAACAAGTTGTTACTCCTGGTGAAGAACTATGGGTGAAGATCATTGACGTGGATCTAGATAAGCGAAGGATAAGTCTCTCTGTTAAACAAGCCGCAGAAGGCGGAGTGGTCGCAGAAGAATATCAAGAGCACTTTGGCGAACAGAATTATGACACGGAAGGTAACTACATAGGGCCAGCGGTGGAGTTAGACCCTGAAGCAGCGGCGGAACTTGAAGAAGCTTGGTCAGCGTATGAAGTAAGCGAGCAAGAAAGATTAACTGCGGAAACAGAGAGCGAAAGTGAACTCGACGCAGAGTGAAGTGATTTCTCTATGCCAGAATTCGCAATAACCGGTGGAATAGGGTCAGGCAAAACAACAGTCGCTAAAATGCTTGTAGCTAAAGGCGCAGCACTGATTGATGCGGATCAAATCGTGCACGATTTACAGAATCCTGGCCAAAAAGTATATGAATCTATAGTTGAATGTTTTGGGCAGAAGGTGCTGCTAGAAGATGGAGGATTGGATCGACAAAAAATCGCCGACCTCGTTTTTAGCGATCCCAAAGAATTAGAAGCGCTAAACAAAATAGTTCACCCAGCTGTTGGAAAAGAAATGGCGGCTCTTCGTGAAAAATATGCTTCCGAGGGTCGTATTGTATTGATTGATATACCGTTACTTATCAATTCTGAGGGTGAATTAAGTCGAGAAGAGTACGAGTTTCTCAAAGGAAAAATAGTAGTTGATTGCGAGCCGGAAATAGCTATTTCTCGTCTCATCACTTATAGGAGTTTCAAAGAAGCAGACGCAAGAGCGAGGATAGATAAGCAAGCCACTCGTGATCAGCGCAACAAACACGCAGATTTCATGATAAATAACAATGGTCACGAAGAAAGCCTCAACGAACAAGTGGAAGCATGTTGGGGATGGATGCAATCATTGGTCAAGGGGAAATCCAATCAGTAGAATCTTCAAATGGTGAAACGTTCAGAAGCCATCCCATTTAAAGTCATCTCCGATTTCAAACCAGCAGGAGATCAACCTGCAGCTATTTCAAAACTATCAACTGGCATTAATAACGGAGCAGAATTCCAAACACTTCTTGGAGTTACTGGGTCAGGGAAAAGCGCTACGATCGCGTGGACCATTGAACAAGTGCAGCGCCCAACATTAGTCATGGCGCCAAACAAATCTCTAGCTGCCCAACTTGCCAATGAACTTAGAGGCTTCTTCCCAAACAATCGCGTTGAATATTTCGTAAGCTACTACGACTATTACCAACCCGAAGCTTATATACCATCCAGTGACACTTTCATAGAGAAAGATTCATCAGTGAATGATGAAATTGACAGATTGAGACATGCATCAACTGCTGCTTTACTTACACGTCGCGACACAATCATTGTGGCCTCTGTGTCCTGCATTTACGGTCTTGGATCGCCGGAAGAATATTTAACACAGTTGCTTGTCCTTAGAGCCGGAGAGGAATACGACCAAAGGGAAATTCTTCGCACATTAGTCAGTATGCAATACGATCGAAACGACATCAACCTAATTCGAGGCAATTTTCGCGTTCGAGGAGGCAGCCTCGAGATTCATCCCGCCTACGAAGAAAATATCTTCAGAATAGAATTCTTTGGTGACGAAATTGAAAAAATTATTTCTTTGGACCCAGTCACCGGAGAGATCATTCAAGAATTCCCAGAAATAGTAATTTTCCCTGCGACCCATTATGTCGCAAGCGACGAACGATTACATAAGGCTATGCAAGGCATTCAAAACGAATTACAAATACAACTAAAAGATTTTGAAACTAATGACAAACTCCTAGAAGCACAGCGGCTCCGCATGAGGACCGAACATGACTTAGAAATGATGGAAGAAGTAGGATTTTGCACCGGAATCGAGAACTACTCCATGCATATTGATGGGAGAAATTATGGAGAGCCTCCATTTACGTTACTTGACTATTTCCCCGATGATTTTCTATGCGTGATTGACGAATCGCATGTAGCTGTGCCTCAACTCCATGGACAATACGCAGGTGATCGGAGCAGAAAAGAAACATTAATAGAGCATGGTTTTAGACTTCCTTCCGCAGCGGATAATCGGCCACTTCGATTTGAAGAAATTATGAAACGTCTAAATCAGGTGGTGTTTCTCTCAGCAACGCCAGGGAAGCATGAACTAGAGGTTTCAAACCAGATCGTTGAACAAATTATCCGTCCAACAGGTCTCGTTGACCCTGAAGTCGTTGTAAAACCCACAACCGGTCAAATCGATGACTTGCTCGGTCTGATTAGAAATCGGACTGATTCAAAGGAACGCGTACTTGTCACGACACTCACCAAAAAAATGTCGGAAGATTTGACCGACTACTTGCTTGAATTAGGGATAAAAGTCCGGTACCTCCATAGTGATATTGACACGATTGAACGAATCGAGATTCTTCGCGACCTACGCCTAGGCGAATTCGATGTTCTGGTAGGGATTAATCTCCTTAGAGAAGGATTAGACCTTCCTGAAGTTTCTCTAGTGGCAATTCTTGATGCTGATAAAGAAGGTTTCCTCAGGAGCGAAACTTCCCTTGTCCAAACGATAGGAAGAGCAGCGCGAAATGTCGGAGGGCAGGTCATCATGTACGCAGACCAAGTGACGAATTCAATGCAGCGGGCTATCTCCGAAACGAACAGAAGAAGACAGATGCAAATGCAGTACAACGAAGAGAATGGGATAGATCCACAGACCATCAGAAAAGCGGTTACAGATATTCTCTCGATGATCAGACCGGCACAAACAACAGTTCCTCAGTCCGTGAAAGATAAAGGAAAGGAAAAGAAAAGATCAGAACATCTTCTTGGAAAAATTGAGGAACTCCCTGAAGGCCAGTTAGAGCGCCTAGTCCTGACGCTAGAGGAAGAAATGAACGAGGCAGCAGGGGATCTAAGGTTTGAATATGCCGCACGGCTACGAGATGAAATCCGTGAACTTAAAAGAGACCTAAAAGATATGAAATGAAAGTAGTCGCGCTTACGCTTCGTAGCTGTCACTATCATAAACTTTGCTAAGCGCCGGTTCTTAGGAGTCTGATTGGGTATCAAAGAACGAATAACTGCGAGGGTAGTTAACCTATTTTCTCATAGCGAACAACCGCTTGAAAAGACGTCACAGTACCAAGGCGATAGCGGGCTCTTCGGACCGGAGTCGATAAGTTGGGAAGTACTGGGTGATGTATCAAGTTTTATAGGCGGAATTAGAGCCTTGATGATCCAAGCTGCCCACCCAGAAGTAGCAGCTGGAGTTTCTGATCACTCCAGATATCGAGAAGATCCGCTCGGCCGACTTAGCCGAACAGCGTATTACGTGACTTCAATGACATACGGTGCAACTCTTGAAATAAACCATGCAGTTCAGATGGTTAAAAACGCGCATTCTGGAGTTTCAGAACGAGGCTTAACGTACAGCGCTACTGCACCAGAATACAGTGCTTGGGTCCACAACACGTTAACAGATTCTTTTCTGCAGGCATTCCACGATTTCCGAAGACCAATAACGGATCAAGAAGCGGATAGATTTGTTCGCGAGCAGGCAGTTATAGGCAAGAGAATGGGAGCAGAACCATTGCCGGAAACGGCAGAAGCTCTCAGAACATGGATAGTGAAACATCCGGCGATAGCTGAATCAGAAGCGATGAAAGAAGCTATCGCGTTTCTTAAGAAACCACCGCTATCACGAATCGAATTGATCGGATACAGAATTCTTCAGCAAGCAGCAGCCTCAACGATTGATCCAGAGATTCAGAAAATACTAGGTTTAAAAACGTCTTATTCATCTCTCATCGTTGGGAAAGGGTTAATCAAAAACCTTCGTTGGGCACTTAAATTCAGTCCCGCATGGAAGGCGGCGTTGCTCCGGTCAGGCGCCGAATTTGACCACACGCTTTTCAGAAATGACGCTTAATTAACGTCAAGTAGCGTTTGCTAAATTGACCAGAAGGTCACAAACAAGATCAGGGTCACTAAAGAATGGAGAATGGGCACAATCCCACTCAATGACAGAATCAGCTAAAGCAGACATCTCTCGTTGCCTATCTGGATGAATAGCGGAATCATTTTTACAAATAACGTAAGTGGTCTCTTTTTCTTTCCATGCTTCTCCAACCCCAGATGAGACAGAACCGATAGGGAAACTCCGTAATTTAGTAATAGATTCCTCAGCTATTTCACGTGGCACATCTTCGTAGAAAGCAGGAATGATTGCATCTTTCTTCACAGTGGATCCTAAATTCTCGTCCACATTTATCTGTATTTTAGATGGGTGAGGAGTTACCGTATCTCCAACCATAGTCTCACCTTGGTTTAAAAGAATTGCGCAAAGGTACACCAAATGGCTCACTTCGTTCTTTCCTTCAGCAGCTTTAGAAATGACCATTCCTCCATAACTATGTCCCAAAACAATTATTTGCCCGCCAATTGATTCAATCGCTTCTGAAACAGCTACAGAATCATTCTCTAAACCAGTGAATGGAAGATCAATTGTGGCTACTTCAATCCCAGAAGATTCTAGGCGATTCACTACGAGGTCCCAGCACCATGAGCCATGCCATGCTCCATGTACTAGCAAAACAGTTCTCATGGTCAGACAGTACTTTATAAACAAACACAGGTAAATCTGCGACAATAATGTCCTTTGCACGTTCATTGATTAGATTGGCATTGTGTCAGCAAAATTAACGATCAAAGGCGCTCGAGAGCATAACCTTCAAGGAGTTGATATTGACTTGCCTAGAGACAAACTAATTGTCTTTACAGGCATATCAGGCTCAGGGAAATCCTCGCTTGCTTTTGACACAATCTATGCCGAAGGTCAAAGACGATACGTCGAATCTCTCTCAGCGTACGCTCGACAATTCCTGGGACAGATGGATAAACCAGACGTGGATTTCATTGAAGGGTTATCTCCAGCAATATCAATCGATCAAAAAAGTGCCAGCCGTAATCCGCGCTCAACTGTGGGAACTATCACAGAAGTCTATGATTACCTCCGCCTTCTCTTCGCACGAATCGGGATACCCCACGACCCCGAAACAGGGGAAGAGCTAGTAAGGCAAACCCCGCAACAAATTGTTGACAGGGTTCTAACGACAAAGGAAGGGACGCGGTTCCAAGTCCTCGCTCCGGTTGTGCGAGGACGGAAAGGAACTTACGACACACTCGTCACAGACCTAGCTAACCAAGGATTCGTCAGAGCATTAATCGATGGAGAATTAGTTGAATTGAATGATGTCGCTGGAGATAATGAAGATGGAACTCCAAAACTTCAGTTAGAACGTTATGAAATGCATGATATTTCAGTGATCGTTGACCGATTAATTATGCGTGAAGGCATTGAGCGCCGTTTAACTGACTCAATAGAAGCAGCTCTGAAACTCGCTGAAGGAATAGTCCAAATCGAAATACAAAATGAAAAACCCAAAAACGAAAGCGACCTCCTTACATTCTCAGTTCATTTTAGCCGTCCCAGTGATGGTAAATCCTTCGAAGAACTTGAACCAAGAAATTTTTCTTTCAATTCACCCTATGGAGCATGCGTTTCATGCGACGGGTTGGGAACACGATTTGAAGTTGATCCTGAGCTAGTCATTCCCAACCCCAAACTATCCCTTCAAGAAGGCGCTATAGCTCCATGGTCAAGCGGTCGAAGTAAGTATTTTCAACTTCTTATCAGAGCAGTAGCAGAAGAGAGTTCTATTGCTATGGACACCTCATGGAATAAATTATCCGCTAAGTCAAAAAAACTGATCCTTAACGGAATCGGGAAAAAGCGAATCACTGTTAACTATACGAATAGGTATGGTCGGACTAGGAATTTTCAGGCGACATTTGAAGGTGTAATTCCGAATCTACGACGCCGCCATTTAGAAGCTGACACGGATAAACAGAGAGAACAAATCGAAGGGTACATGCGTGAAATTCCTTGCCCAGATTGCAAAGGAGCACGACTTCGCCCTATGTCTCTCGCTGTCACCATAAATGATCTGGACATAGCGAGTATATGTAATATGAGTATCAAAAAAGCAGCTACGGCGCTGAAGGGAATTGAATTAAATGAACGTGAAAAGATTATTGCTACTCCTATTTTGAAAGAAATTAATTCAAGAATGGGATTTCTGCTTGACGTAGGGTTGGAGTATTTATCGCTGCATCGCGCTGCCAGCACATTATCGGGAGGGGAAGCTCAACGTATCCGTTTGGCATCACAAATAGGGTCGGGCCTAGTTGGTGTCCTGTATGTACTAGATGAGCCATCAATTGGTTTACATCAACGAGATAACAAACGATTAATCGAAACCCTTGAGAGGCTACGCGAACTTGGAAATAGTGTGCTGGTCGTAGAGCATGATGAGGAAACGATTTGCGTAGCTGATCATGTAGTTGATATAGGTCCAGGAGCAGGGGAGCACGGAGGGAAGATAGTTCATTCAGGAACTGTTGCCCAGTTGAAAAAAAACAAAGAATCCTTAACTGGTCAATACTTATCTGGGAAGAAATCCATACCCGTCCCAGCGTTACGTCGACAAACCGGGGACCATTGGATAACCATTCATGAGGCACGCGAGCATAATTTAAGAAATATAGATGTAGAAATCCCTATCGGCTGTTTCGTAACAGTAACTGGCGTATCTGGTTCAGGTAAGTCAACACTTGTTAACGACATCCTTTATAGGGCTCTGATGCAAGAAATATATAAATCAAAAGTTGCCCCCGGGCTACATACGTCAGTTCAGGGATTAGAAGAGCTTGACAAAGTAATTAATATTGACCAACAACCGATTGGTAGAACACCTCGGTCAAATCCGGCAACGTACACGGGAGTCTTTAATCACGTGCGAAAACTCTTTGCTCAAACACCGGAATCGAAAATACGGGGGTACTTACCGGGTCGTTTCTCATTTAATGTAAAAGGCGGGAGATGTGAAGCTTGTTCAGGTGATGGAACAATCAAAATAGAAATGCATTTCCTGCCAGATGTTTACGTTCCATGTGAAATCTGTCAAGGGGCGAGATACAACAGAGACACGTTGGATATTCACTTCAAGGGAAAAAATATTGCCGATGTTCTCAATCTATCTTGTGAGCAGGCCCTCAAGTTCTTTGAAAATCAACCGCCGATCGCACGCCACATGCAAACACTCGTTGATGTAGGTCTTGGATACATCAGGCTGGGTCAACCAGCACCAACTTTATCGGGCGGAGAAGCCCAAAGGGTGAAACTGGCAAGTGAACTTGCTAAACGATCAACTGGTCACACAATGTACATATTGGATGAACCGACGACCGGTTTGCACTTTGAAGACGTGAATAAATTACTCGCAGTTCTGAGCCGCTTAGTTGACCAAGGAAACACAGTGGTCATAATTGAACACAACCTTGACGTTATTAAATCAGCTGATTGGATTATTGACCTTGGACCAGATGGTGGAGATGGCGGCGGGTCAATCGTTGTAGAAGGAACCCCAGAGTACGTAGCGAAAACAGACGAGAGCTACACCGGACAATTTCTTAAACCTATTCTGAAAGAGGCGGGTACGCTTTAAAGAAGAATCTCACCTCAGGGATTGAATACAGGGGAGAATGAGAGCGTGATTAGAAGACCTGAACCAGAATCCATTCCTAAGGCGCCTGGTTCATATCAATTTAAAGACATAGATGGACGGATCATTTATGTTGGAAAGGCAAAATCTCTCCGCTCGCGAATTGGTTCATATTTTCAACCAATTGAGAAGCTGCCTATGAGGACACAACAACTGGTTTCTCAAGCAGAGACACTTGAATGGATCCAAGTACGAAATGAAGTAGAAGCTCTGATCCTCGAACATAATTTAATACAGGAACATCACCCCAGATTCAATGTTCGCCTCCGCGATGACAAAAGCTACCCTTTTTTGGCAGTGACCCTTTTAGATAAATGGCCACGAGCAATGTTGACCAGAGGGAAAATTAAAAAAGGCAACAGATACTTTGGTCCATATGTTGATGTCCGTGCGATCAGAGAAACATTGGACCTACTCCAAAGAACCTTTCCTTTAAGGACATGCTCAGCAAACAAGTACAAACGGCATGAGAAACTAAGAAAACCTTGCCTCGATTTCCATATTGAAAAATGTTGCGGACCCTGCGTGAGTAAGGTAACTGAGGAACAATATGAAGATCTAGTGAAAGATTTAATCAGATTTCTAGAAGGGCACACAGAAGAAGTTGTCGCTGAACTTGTTGAAGTGATGAATACGGCTTCAGCAGAACAAAATTTTGAAAAAGCAGCGCGTGTTCGTGACAAATTATTCAATGTTCAAAAAGCTGCTGAGAAACAAACAATGGTTGGCACGCGATCGGAAGACTTTGACGTTGTCGCATTCAAAGATGACGAATTCGAAGCAGCAGCCCATGTTTTCTATGTCCGAAAAGGCAGAGTGATGGGTCAACGGTCATTTATTTTAGAAAAAGCTGAAGATTTGCCTCCAGAAATCTTGCAAGCACGAATACTTGAGAAGCTCTACATTGAGGAGAATCCTCTCGGCAATCCCAAAGCTCTTTACGTTCAAGAGATTCCTGACAATAAGGACTTCTTTGAAGAGTGGCTCAGTGGCAAACGAGGCTCAAGAGTGCAAATTCTAATTCCCTACAGAGGTAACAAAAAATCTCTAATGAAAACAGTTCAAATGAACGCAGCAGATGCCTTCAAAAGAAATCGTCTTAGAAGGCTCGGCGATCATAACAGTCGTTCCAAAGCATTAAATGATCTGCAGCAATATTTGGGTTTGCCTAAGCCGCCGCTCAGAATTGAATGCTACGACATGAGTCATATGCAAGGAACGAATTACGTTGGTTCTATGGTCGTCATGGAAGACGCTGTCTTAAAGAAGAGAGACTACAGGAAATTCAAAATCAAATCTTTTGTAGGGAACGATGATTATGCTGCTATGGCTGAAGTTGTTCGACGGCGATTGAACAACCTCCTTCTAGCAGAACAAAAACCTTCTGCTGAGAGCAACAGTTTCGCATACCCACCCCACCTTCTTCTCGTTGACGGTGGGAAAGGGCAGTTGTCTGCAGCAGTAAAGATTCTAAAAGAATTGAATCTCGAGGATCGAATACCTGTTGCGGCGATAGCGAAAAAGTATGAAGAGGTTTACGTCCCGTGGAATCCGGACCCGATCAGGATCCCTCGAGATTCAGAAGCACTCTATTTGCTGCAAAGAATACGAGATGAAAGTCATAGATTCGCAGTGAATTATCACCGACAGTTACGTAACAAACAAATGAAAAAATCAATCCTTGATGAAATCTCAGGGTTGGGTCCTGTCCGAAAACAAAAACTGGTTCAACATTTTGGATCCATTGAGAAAATTCGAAAGGCGGAACTTGATGATTTCACTAAACTGACGTGGCTCCCGAAAAGCGTGGCTAAAGAAGTGTTTGAGAAATGTTCTGGGAAAATTAGTGATGGAACCTAAAATGAATTCTAAACAAGAGAATATATGGGATTTGAATAGCAAGTGGTGGTTTGAGAACGTAGAAAATGGGAATTTCCCTGAATATTCTGAAATCATTGTTCCCCTCTCTTCAAAGTTGTTCCTTGAGCGAGAGAGAATTCTCGATGTGGGGACTGGGTCAGGGATTCTTGCTAGAAATATCGCTAACAACTCACCGACGCATGTTATCGGCTTGGACTTATCCCTAGAGCAACTACTTAATGCAGTGGCTCAAGACCGAGATGGAATTTACATTCAATCAGATTCTTGTAAATTACCATTTGGATCAAATACTTTCGATGGCGTTGTAGCGAGCATGGTTCTAGAACATGTTGAAAGTCTTCAAGATGCAGTTAGTGAGATCAGTCGCGTACTCCAACCGAATGGTCTTTTCTTAACTATCCTCAACCATCCGATATTTCAATGTCCAGGGAGCGGACTAGTTGAAGATTATGAAGTAGGAATCAATAATCCTCAATGGGGAGTGGGTGATTACTTGACAGAAAGCAGCGGAATTGAAGAAATTTCAGAAGGCATTCGTATCCCCTTTGAACATCGAACGATAAGCACATACATCAACACTTTTGTCCAGCATGGATTTAGGATCAAAAGAGTACTCGAGCCGAAGATAATGGGTCGCGAGTCAGACATACTGGGTGGCAATATTCCACGTCTACTAGTGATCATCTCTGAAATGACCGCATTTGAGATAATCTAAGATACCTCCGGCAAATGAATCGGTTAGCATGAAGCATGGCAGAATTTCTCATCATAGCTGGCTACTCTGGAGCCGGAAGATCCGAAGCTGCTAAGTCTTTGGATGATTTAGGGTGGTTTGTTATAGATAATTTGCCAAGCCAACTTATTCCCAAAGTAGCTGAATTGACAACGGCATCTGGCTCTCTTACCTCACATATTGCTTTGGTAGTGGGAACTGAGCATCCGAATGAAACCTTGACCCAAGTTCAAGCATTGCAAGAAAATAGCGACATAAATGTCAGAACGCTGTTTCTAATAGCGAATAAGTCAGCATTGATTCACCGCTATGAAGAAACACGCCGAAGACACCCCTATGAACATTTGGGCAGTCTTTCAGACTCAATTTCAGCTGAAGGGGAATTGCTAAATGATTTACGCGGATCATCAGATGTTGAAATAGACACTAGCGACCTGAATGTCCACGAACTCAATAAGCGACTTAGCGAAATCTTTGCAATCGAATCATCACCATCAGCTTTACAGACCAGAATAGTTTCATTTGGTTTTAAGTACGGAGTTCCAGTTGACGTAGACCTCGTATTTGATTGCCGTTTTCTTCCAAACCCACATTGGGAAGATGAACTTCGCGAAAGAACTGGAGAAGAGCATCAAGTTAAAGATTTCATACTTGAGAAAGAGATAGCACAGAAATTCATTAAGCAATTGGAGGAAATGCTTGAACTGCTGATGCCTGCGTATCAGCAAGAGGGGAAAAGCTATCTTAGTTTGGCAATTGGGTGCACTGGGGGGAAGCACAGGTCAGTGGTTATAGCGAGTGAAACGGAAAGAATACTTGCAAGCCTTGGATTCATTGCAAAGGTGACGCATAGAGATATTCGAAAATAAGGCAATAAGCTTGTTTGGTCACTACCTTTGCTGTTAGGAATCACTAGCATCACGGATACAACCGTGTTCCCTTAGGAGGGGTATATGACTATCCGAGTAGGTATTAATGGATTCGGCAGAATAGGGCGAAATTTCTTTCGAGCTGCGAAACTGTCCGGTGCGAAATTAGAATTTGTCGCCGTTAACGATCTGGGTTCTTTGGAAACATTGGCGCATCTACTAAAAAATGATTCCGTGCATGGAAAATTCGGCGGCTCTGTTAAAGCAATCCGAGGAGGAATAAGCGTTGATGGGCAGAAACTAAAAGTACTCTCAGAACGCAACCCAGGTGACTTACCATGGGGCGACTTAGGTGTAGATGTGGTAATTGAATCTACAGGGATATTTGCTGACAAAGAAAAGGCCCAACCTCACATAAATGCGGGAGCGAAAAAAGTGATTATTTCAGCACCTGCATCATGTGACGCCACATTCGTAATCGGAGTGAACGACGATGATTATGACCCAGCTAAACACCATGTGATCTCAAATGCTTCATGCACTACGAACTGCTTTGTTCCCATGATCAAAGTCCTTGATGACGCTTTTGGAGTTCAAGAAGGCCTAATGACAACCACACATGCTTACACAGGCGATCAAGCAATCGTTGATGGCCCCCACAAAGATCTACGCCGCGCTAGAGCAGCTGCTGTAAATATTATCCCAACTAGCACTGGAGCTGCTCGGGCAACTGGTCTCGTTTTGAAAAAAATGCAAGGGAAACTTGATGGAATAGCGATGCGTGTCCCGATACCTGATGGCTCGGTAACTGATTTCACCGGATTAATGAAAAAAACCCCTTCGGTTGAAGCAGTTAACGAAGCTTTTAAGGAAGCTGCTAAGAAAGGTCCGATGAGAAATATATTAGATTACAGTGAAGATCCGCTAGTAAGCGCTGACATTGTCGGTTCCCCCGCTAGTTGCACACTTGATTCGGGTCTTACCATGACGCAAGGGAAACTTGTAAAGATTTGTGGCTGGTATGACAACGAATGGGGTTACTCAAATCGCCTTGTAGACCTTACGAAGATTGTTGGCACACGAAAAACAAAGAAATCTCGCCGATAATTGCCGATAGTTTAGACTGTGAATCACCTTCCAACACTTGAAGATCTCGGAGATCTGAAAGGAAAGAATGTCCTTGTGAGGGCGGATTTCAATGTTCCTCTTTCTGGAGGGGAAATCCGTGACGATCTTCGAATTAAAGAAGCGCTGCCAACGCTGAAATACCTTGTCAAACATGGCGCTAACGTAACAGTCTGTTCGCATCTTGGAAGACCTAAAGGCACGGTTGATTCCAATTTCTCCATAGAACCAGTCAGGAAGCGGCTCTGGGAATTATTGCCAGAAGTCGGCCTTCTTGAGAATCTTCGATTTGATGCCGGTGAAGAAGCTAATGATCCTGATTTTGTTAAGAACCTTATTAGCGGTCAGGATTTATTCGTTAATGACGCATTTGGGGCATCACATCGAAGCCATGCTTCAATCGTAGGACCACCACAGTTTTTGCCATCTGCAGCAGGGAGGCTCCTTGCAAAAGAAGTTGATGTTCTTCTAGGAATTCGTGAAAAACCACGCCGCCCATTTGTAGCCCTTCTCGGAGGTTCTAAAGTTAGTGACAAGCTCGGTGTCATTGACGCGTTGCTAGAAGTTGTTGACAAACTCGTTATCGGCGGAGGAATGTGCTTTACCTTTCTCAAAGCACAAGGAAACCAGATAGGGTCATCACTCCTTGAAGAAAGCCAACTTCAGTTTTGTGAGAATCTTCTTGCATCTGGAGCCCCAATTCTTCTTCCGCATGATTTTACGACAATGGATAGTGATGGTCGGATTGGAGATCTATCTGCCGGGGGAGTCGTTCGGCAAATGGGTAAGAATATTCCTGATGGTTGGATGGGTCTAGATATCGGTCCAGGATCTGCCGCAGCATTCGGAGAGATCATTTCCAATGCAAAAACTGTTCTCTGGAATGGACCCATGGGAGTTTTCGAAGATGAGCGGTTTAGCGCAGGTACTCGACATATAGCTCAAACCATGGCTGAAAATAAGAGTTGTTTCACAGTCGTAGGAGGAGGAGACAGCGCAGCAGCAGCAAAAGAGTTCGGATTCGCAGAGAGAATGGATCATGTGTCAACAGGGGGTGGCGCAAGTTTAGAACTTATTGAAAAAGGCGACCTTCCAGGTATAGCCGCGCTAACTGAGAGCCGGCGATTAATCTGATAGCACTAAATAGAAAGAAGACAAATGACTGATAGAAAACCATTAATAAGTGGAAATTGGAAAATGAACCACAACCATTTTGAAGCTATCCAGATGGTTCAAACTCTTTCGTACCAGCTAAGCTCCGACGACTACACGGCTTGTGATGTATCAGTTCATCCGCCGTTTACTAATCTTCGTTCCATACAGACCGTGCTTGAATCTGACCATATTCCTATTTCCTTAGGTGCCCAACATTGCCATGAGGAAGAGAAAGGGGCCTACACCGGGGAAGTTTCATCTGGGATGCTTGAAAAATTGAATGTGAAATTGGTAATTGTTGGCCATTCAGAGCGAAGGGAAATATTTAACGAATCTAATGAGCAAGTTAATTCCAAAATAAAAGCAATCTTCAAACACTCTATGACTCCAATCCTCTGCGTAGGAGAAACCATTGAGGAAAGAGAAGAAGGGCAAGCTGAAATTAAAGTTCGAGCTCAACTTGAAGAGGGGCTTAATGGAATCGGAAGAGAACGTATAGGCGGAATGGTAATCGCTTATGAACCTATTTGGGCTATAGGTACTGGAGTGACAGCAACACCTGAAGATGCTCAGAGCATGTGTGCTTACGTTCGCGAATGCGTTACTTCAATAGCTGGTAAAAGCGCATCAGAAACCGTGCGAATCCAGTATGGAGGATCGGTAAAACCCATCAACGCTGCTGAACTAATGAGCCAAAAAGATATTGATGGAGCACTTGTTGGTGGAGCTGCGTTAGAAGCAGATACCTTTGCAAGAATTATCCAGTACCGACTTCATTAAAGGAAGAGGAATATGGATAATGCATGTGAAGATAAGGTGTTTCAATGAAGCATCTTGATAACATCACCTTATGACAGCTTTGCTCGTTATCATCGATACTCTTATCGCTCTTGCCTTGATAGGACTGGTTCTTCTACACAGTGGTAGAGGCGGGGGACTTTCAGATATGTTCGGCGGTGGTTTGGGGTCTCAGGCAGCTGGATCAACCGTGATCGAAAGAAATTTAGACAGGATAACAATTATCCTCGCGTTGACTTTCACATTCGTTACTCTCGCACTTGCGTTGATGCTTGACGAGTAAATAAACCTAGTTTGAATTAGAGGTTTAGTCTCGCAACAAAGTGGGTAAACTGGCATCTGCATAATGTCGGAGTGGCGGAATTGGCAGACGCGCTAGCTTGAGGGGCTAGTGCCCGTTACGGGCGTGGGGGTTCAAGTCCCCCCTCCGACACACTCGTTAGTACACGCGTCAGGTCTTGCGGAGACCTGCATGCGTCCGTCGTCGTGGTAGACGACAGAGAGGTTCAGTTCGCTGTAGACGACCTTGCGATCTTCAGGGTCGGCGTTGGCCAGGATGGCGACGATGCCCTTGAAGGACGCAAGCTATAGCAGCGGGACCGTTAACGGGAATGTATATAACAATTTCAACTTCAGATTCTTTGGATGACCTAATGGCAGCGAGCAATCAAATGTTCGCAGATCCGGACATTCAAGGGCGTATGGCTGACATGGGCTTTCAACTAATTCAACGATCTATTTTTAGACGCTTAGGTTAAATACTTTAAACTTCTCAGAAGCAAAGAGGGGATTAACAACTTCATTTAAAGGTTGAATGGCGAGTAGTTGCAACCGGCTTGATTGATGAGGCTAGAGTGTGGACATGGCGGAATTCCGAATTGAAAAAGACACCCTAGGAGAAATACAAGTACCTGACGAACGTTACTGGGGTGCCCAAACGCAAAGAAGCATTGAGAACTTTGCAATTGGTGGGCAGAAAATGCCTGAAGGAATTATTAGAGCATTCGCTCAGCTTAAGAAAGCTTCAGCGATTGTCAATAATGAGCTAACAGATTTTCCTGACGATAAAACCCAAGCGATTTCTTCTGCATGTGATGAAATTCTTGACGGGAAACTTAGAGATGAATTCCCATTGGTTGTATGGCAAACAGGTTCGGGAACACAAAGCAACATGAACCTTAATGAAGTGATAGCGAATCGTGCAACAGAACTTCTAGGAGGAGATTTCCGATCAGAAAAGCTAGTAAGCGCAAATGATGACGTTAATAAAAGTCAAAGTTCAAATGATACGTTCCCTACAGCCATGCACATGGCAACATACCAAATGGTCGTGGCCGAAACCCTCCCAAATATTGAGTTGCTCCGATCCACTCTCGAAGAGAAATCCAAGGAATTCATGAAGATTCCCAAAACGGGGAGGACACATTTAATGGATGCAACCCCGTTGACGCTTGGTCAGGAATTCAGTGGATATGCGATGCAGCTCCAAAGAGGCATGGAAGCAGTGCGAGATAGTTTAGAGCGGGTGCGGGAACTCGCATTAGGGGGAACAGCAGTTGGAACTGGGCTAAACACTCCTGAAGGTTATGATGTTGCTGTAGCAGAGAAAATCTCCGAACTTACCGGACACCCTTTTGTTACTGCAGAAAACAAGTTTGAAGCCCTCAGCGCACATGATGCAATGGTGGAAATTAGCGGCAGTTTAAAAAGAGTAGCGGTAAGCCTCATGCACATAGCGAATAACATTCGATTGTTAGCTAGTGGTCCCCGCTGCGGAATCGGAGAAATAGCACTCCCAGCTAATGAACCCGGCAGTTCAATTATGCCTGGGAAGGTTAACCCCACACAATGTGAAGCTCTCACAATGGTTTGCGCTCAGGTGATTGGAAATGATTCAGCCGTTTCCATTGCTGGAACTCATGGACAATTTCAACTCAATGTTTTCAAACCGGTTATGGCTTACAATGTGCTTCTTAGCGCTCAACTCATTGGGGACGCTTGCAAGAGTTTTAACGATAACTGCGCAACGGGGATAGAGCCCAACATTGAAAGAATTGAAGACTTGCTCTCCCAAAGCTTGATGCTTGTGACAGCCCTAAATACCCGTATCGGCTACTACAAAGCTGCTGAAATAGCACAAGCAGCACACGAGAACGGTACGACACTTCGAGAAGAGGCAATTAAATTAGGTCATCTCAGTGAAGAAGAGTTTGACGAAATAGTTCGACCTGAAAAAATGGTTGGCGAGATTAAGGAATAAAATGGCAGGAAAATCAATTGCCGCAGGATCAATTCTAATCTCATCACAGTTCTGCGGATCCTCACACTCAGTACATCAAGAAAATTCCTGAGAGGAGCCCAGCTATGGATGAGGAAATCCTTTGGCCCCCACAAGAAAAAGTAGAAAAACCTGAGTCAACTACTCCAGCAAAAGGCAATAAAGAAGGGAAGGAACAGGAGCATGGAAACAAAAAACCTGTAATTGCTGCATCTACTGCACCTACGGTTACTCTCGCAGAAGCAGTTAGAGACTCTTCAAAATCTCGCGGCACTCTCAGAAGGTGGATCACAGACGGAAAAATAGAGGGCGCTATTAAAACTGAAACAGGTTGGCAGATCCCTATTCCCTCCCTTATTTCTTCAGGGGCATGGGATGGAGTATCAGCACCAGATGAACCTCCTAAAATAGAAGATAAAAACCGAGTATCTGAGCTTGAAGCTGAATTGCTTCGAGCCAGACTCGAATTAAACAGTGAAAAAAAATTAAGAGAAGCCGCGGAACGGAATGCGGATGACTTACGGTTCGCAATGAGAATGCTGACAGCTGGGAATCCATCGCAGACCAAACCCCAAGAGGCACCTCCGATAGAAAGAAGGCCAGTGCAACGCCAAAGACCACCTGATGACAGGTGGGAATTCACACCTGCAGCGATTATTGAAGCAGCTAATAAATTCCGAAGAAAATTATTAGGTTAAATTAATCTTTTGCTTCTAAATGCGCGATTTTGGGAGGACCAGCCATGAAAGGCCCTATGAGATCTAGAAGACCCGTTTCAACTCGCCACACCATGTAAGCTTCCTGATTCGAACGTTCTTCCCATTTCTCCCAAAGAAAAATGGTATCGGGCGCATCTGCATTTACAAAAGTTTCTACACTAATGCAGCCTTCAAAAGCTCGAGTATCAGCTAAAGCCGGCAGAAGGATATCAAGAAACTCGGTTCCCTTACCTTCCGCGCAATCAAATTCTAAAGATACGGTATGTGTCATCAATTCTCCTTCCTGACAAACAAAAGTAAAGGGTTACGAAGCAAATAGCAAACTTTCGAATTAAGCACTGAGTTAAATAAATACAATTTTGTAGGACGTAAACTCCTGATTGACTAGACTCAGTACAATTAAAACTCAGATAGGAAACTTATGGCTGTGGGAATCTCAAATGAAGAAGTTGATGAGATTAAACAAGTTGTCTGCGACGAGGTAGATCGGATCGCCGACACGTTAATCGAAGCATCCCATGTGATTCACGAAAACCCCGAACTCAACTTTGAAGAACATTTCGCTCATGAAGTGCTGACTGGGATTCTTGAAGACGAAGGATTAAATCCTATTCGTGGAGCATATGATCTAGAAACAGCATTTGAAGCATCTGCAGGAGATAAAGGAACGACCATTGCGGTCCTTTGTGAATATGATGCGTTGCCGGACATAGGGCATGCTTGCGGGCATAACATTATCGCAACAGCGGGTTTGGGTGCGGGTCTAGCAGCAGCAACGGTCGCAGAGAAAATGGGAGGGACTCTACGTATTCTCGGAACCCCTGCGGAAGAAGGCGGAGGTGGCAAAGTCTTCATGGCCGACCGTGGAGCATTCAACAATGTTGATGCTGCCATGATGGTCCACCCCGCATCTGGAGATTTAGTTCGAATGAACACTATAGCTATTCAACGTCTCCACATAGCCTATGAAGGTAAGGCAGCGCATGCCGCTGCAGCTCCACATAGGGGGCGAAACGCACTGGATGCCGCAGTGCTGGGTTACCAAAACGTGGCTGCATTGCGCCAGCACATAAGACCTGATGAGCGCATCCATGGAATTTTCATTGAATCTGGAGCAAAACCGAATATTGTCCCTGAACGGTCCTCAATGGAATGGTACGTACGGTCAAAGAATGCCAAGAGTTTAGAACCGTTGAAGAAACGAGTCCTGAACTGTTTAGATGCAGGAGCTCAAGCTACTTCATGCGCAATGACCCATGATTGGATAGACCCCTACTACGCGGACATGATAGATAACGAAATAATCTGCACCCTTTATTCAGCGAATGCCTCTCGAGTAGGTCGAACGACAGTTGAACCAGACGCTGACCTTAAAGTGGTTGGTAGCACAGATATGGGAAATGTGAGTTACCTAGTTCCTTCCATACATCCCATGATCGGAGTAGCTCCATATGGAACTCCCATTCATACACCTGAATTCGCAACGCATGCACGTAGCGAAAGCGGTGACGAAGCAGTCATTGATGGTGCCAAAATTATGGCGATGACAATTATTGACCTTTGGGCAGATAAAAAAACAACCGATGCCGCCCACGACGAATTCAAATTGTCTCTGTCTTCTCAGCAATAATTCAAGTTTGCGTTTCTTGATTGTAAGACTGATAATTGATGAAGGTTAATTCAAGGGGTGTTTGATGGAACTTGTCTACAGGGTCATATGGCAAGACAATCAACCCGACCTTGTTCCTTCTATTAGGGAAACCTTTGAACACTGGTCAGGTGATTCAAATTTCGAATTTACGCAAGTAAATGAAAAGGGACTGCTAGTCAATGAACTACGAAAAACAGGTAACGAGGGTTCTCGGATATCGGTCAGAGTAGTAAACGACCATCAGTATCAGTACGTATGGCTTGACGCTGAAAGCGAAACGCATGAATCTGAACTCAAGTCTCTTGAAACCATAAAAGATCTCAGCAGATTACTTATCGGTAATTCAGAACAGTCAGGGGGCAACCCAAGAAGAGGATCTTCGGAGTTTCACTTACGGTTGCCACCTCCAAATCATAAGAATATTGATCGGTTCGTAACGGAGATTCAAAGTGCGCATAGACCTGTAGCTATCATTTGCGTGGCTCACGACCCACTACGGAACAAGGGAGAGACGATTACAATGGCTCATTCACTGGCGTTAGAATTCGCTGGAGTGATAGAGATGTTGTATCTCGGACCAGGTCAATTAGCAAAATTCCAGAATCTCGTGGGGCGTAACCTTTCGTTAGAGCCGGGGGAAATAAGAATTTATCCTCCTTCAGAAATTGAATTCCGAACCGTTCTAGCTGCGCCATCAATTCCTGCCGCTGATGTGCGCAAACTACCCTATGAAACCATCCAGAGAAGAGTCCTTCGGACTATACAACCGTATATGCTGGCACTTTCACTGCCGGAGAACTGTGAAGCTGGGCTTAGGCTACTAAGGGGTTTCAATAATCCAGATGATGAGGCGAGAACAGAGAGAAAAAATACTGACTTCGATAATCTTCAGGAAGAAATGCAGCAACTCCGTAGAAACTTACGTGACGTGTCAGCTGACTTAGAACATGCAATTGAAGAAATCGAAAGCTTGCAAGACCAAATCAGATTCAAAGATATCCAACGGCGAGAAGCAGAAGAATGGTGGATTGAAAGAACTGATGCTTTGGAAGCTAGCCAAGCTGAAGCTGAGCAGAAGCAATTAGATGTCACGAAACGCGCTATCAACTGGGCTTTAAATGAGGATGTCAAAAATTTCCGTGATGAAGAGACCGAATCCATCGGTTCTATTGCCGAAGCCCTTGAAATGGGTCGTGACCTACTGGACCGAGTAGAGATAGCTAAGAACGTTTCAATCAGATTAGAAGACATGGACAATAATCAGCGGTCCAAAACTTGGGGTCGTGACATTTGGCAAGCCTTCCTAGCTTTCGAAGCGTACGCTAGGACACCTTACTCAGGCAATTTCTACCAATGGTGCTCAAGTGGGAGCGATTTTTCCTGGCATGCACAAGGAACATCAATGAAAGAGTCAGATAATGTGCGAAAGGATGAACGGTTATATAACCAAAGAGTTCTGCCAGTAGCTCATGAAGTAAACGCATCAGGGAAAATTTTCATGGAAGCACACCTTAAATTTAGAGGAGCGATGGCTCCACGCCTCTACTTCTACGATGACACGAAAGGGGAAACGGGAAAAATACATGTGGGGGGGATAGACCCGCATAGCCGTTGGGAGAACACAACTACATAGTATTTTTTATTGTTGTTCCTCGTCACCTTCGGAGTCTTTGGACGATACACGCATTTGAGCCACTTTTGCTGCGGCGAGGAGAGCGACGAGTCCGACGATACCCAAAACTATTCCAATTGTCCTTCCAGATCCTCCGGAACTTGAGTCAACTGTTAAATCTGTTTTTGCGAAAGGTGAGAAATCAGGATCTAAATCTAGGAAATCAAGCTCCCAGGTTAATGTCGACCCATCTAATGAGTCAGCATTATGTTCTAATATCTTGCCTGGAAGATCAACCGAAATCATAAATTCGGGTTCAGGTATACCGAAAGCCTGCAAGAGAAACATAGGGTTGATATCCTCATCCTCACCAAAATCAGCTCCGAGCCCTTCATCTGAACCAAGAAGCTCTTCTCCAGCGATGATGAATGTGAGGATCGATCCGTCAACTGACAAAGGAAAATCATCTAGGGAAGCTCCAAAATCAGTAAATGTAAGTGTGAGACGTTGCCCGCACCAATCGTCATCTTCATAGGTTTCAATCACTGCATCTCTAGGGAAGTCCGATAATGGTCCTTCATCAAAAGCTTGATCATTCTCGTCCAGAATCTCTTCGCAAGATAAATCTTCTTGTTCGGGGCCAAAGACCTCGGCTAATTGTTTGCTGACAGCGAAATCACCGTAGAAAGTACCAGTCCCATCAGATTCAACAGCAATCGACATATTCAATTTAAAACAGCCGGTACTAAGTAAAGCGATACAAGCTCCGAGTAGCAATAATTTAACTTGCGTAGAGAATCGAGATTTGGGCATAAAATAAGACTAGTCGGCCCTCTTAGTCAATGCGGACAAATTCGATTCTTGAGAGCACGGCGGTTTCAATCGTGATCGTCAACGGGTCAACGATCACTTCGGAATATCCTTCGTTTCGTAAATAAGCAAGTATTGCTGTAGATGGAAGGTCATAGACGATTGCGAGGAGAGGTCTTCCATCAGTGGCGCCGGAACGTGCGAAATGTTCAGCTCGTTCGCGTTCTAGCGTCCACGACCAGCCAGCAATATTCGCCTGTTGCCCACCTCGGAAAATAGTCACCGTACTGGGAAGACCGATAAGTTTTTTCCTTTCGGGTTCGGTCATGAAGGAAGCTCTGAGGTTGGGATACCGCGAAAAGATCTCACCTAATGCTTTGTCACGACGCTCGTTTTCGCCATTGAAATAAGACGCGAATTCTTTGCTAGTTTCCCAAACCGTTCTCCATCGTTCCCAATATGCATCCGGAGGAATGCTCCCATCAGCGAATTCACTCTGGAATGTTTCAAACTCTTCCATGGTCATTCATGATAGATAGATTAAACGAGTTTGGCTGGGTGACACTAACATGAGACTTTTGTATTTCCGGAGGCTATTCTCTGAGGGAGGATAGGGGGCAGTGATGAAAGTCATGTTAACGGGATCAACAGGATTTATCGGAGGGCACTTTCTTAAAGCGATTGTGGAAGCAGGTCACGAAGTCAATCTACTCGTTCGTGATGCTGAAAAACTAGACCGAATAAAATCACTACATGGCATAGAAGCCGAGTTGGGGTATGTGGTAGGCGACATGACAGATGAATCCGCCGTAGCGGAAGCTCTGGAAGGATGTGACGCTTGTGTGCACGCCGCAGCATTCACTAGCCTGGACCCTGCTTTAATGGATCAGGCATTATCTGTGAATGGCCCTGGCGCTCAATTGATTTTGGATGCAGCTGTCGCGGCTGGATGTGATCCCGTGATCCATGTATCAACGATGTCTGTTATTTTTCCACCGACCGGTGACAAATTATCAGGAGATGATCCTGTTCAAGGTGGCGGAAATCCTTACAATGCATCTAAAGCTATCGCTGAAGAATACGCACGGTCGATGCAAGCGAAGGGAGATCCCGTAAAGATCATCTACCCAGCTGGAGTGACAGGACCTACAGATTTAGGACTCAATGTTCTTGCTGCAAATCTTGCGCCAGCGTTACAGAGTGAAATCATGATGAGTCTTGCTAGTGGCGGATGGTGCCTTGTCGACGTACGTGATTTAGCTACTGCCGTTACGGGTCTGCTTTCACCTGGCTCTGGTCCGAAACGCTATGTAGCTGCGGGGACTTTCATGGATTGGGAAGAATTCCATGCGGTAATAACTGAAGTTACCGGTCGCGACCGGGCTTTAATTCCCACGCCACGTGAAGCTCTTGAACAGATGGTTGATGCTGAAGCTGTGGAAATAATGCTGGGTATAGTCCCTGGGGAAGACGAGGGTATTCTCATTGAGAGCGGATTGGGTTCATGGAGGCCCGTTGAGGAGACACTCAAAGATACAATCTCATGGCTTATAGAAGAAGGCCATCTTGCCCAAGAATGGGCTCCGGATTGTTCGTAACTACGACAGGATCGTAACCGTACCCGTATCTCCGTTTACTCTAATTTCAGCTCCGTCGGGGATGCGGCTGGTTGCACCTGTTGCTGAAACAACACATGGGATACCTAATTCTCTACTAACAATGACTGCGTGACTCATTGTCGCCCCGACATCTACTACCACGGCACTAGCGGGCACAAACAAGGGAGTCCAAGACGGATCCGTAATCGGTGCTACAAGTATGTCACCTGGTTCTAAGTTCCCTGGGTTTGTTGGGTCAAGGATTATTCGGGCGCGGCCGGTAACAACTCCAGCGCTACCACCCATTCCTTGGATTACTTTTCGATTTGGTAGTGCAGCAGTTTCTCCAACCCATTCCACTTCGTTAGGCACCTCTCCGGCGAACCAGAAAGGAGGATTTAGGTCAAACAGTTCAAGATATTCGTTTTCACGTGAAGCAGCTTCTTCAGACATTCCATTTTCTATTGCTGTTTCAAGATCCTTGTCCTGAAGCATGAAAATATGGGATTGTTTTTCAAGCTTTCCAACTTCCGCAAGTCTCTTCCCGAGTTCCAAGGCTGCCAAACGAACTTCATGGACAACTTTGACAATAATGGTTTTCGCCTGTTCTCTTGCAGGAATAAATACGGAGCTCGATGTGCTCGCTATTTCTAGGGTTCCAACAGCTGTTTCGTCTGCTTGGACCATGTTTCGCAATTCGTTTAACGCGTCAACAGAACGGTTTCGTGCTTCGCTATGGCGGTTTCGAGGATCGTGGTCGCCGGATGCAAGACGCATGCGATCAATGATCGCAAGTACGAGTTCAGGATGGGTTTGCCAAGTTTGTGAACGTAACTCCCATTCGTTTGGCCCTCGACTACCAAATTCTTTAAGGAAGGCAACGAATCCTTCATCAAATTCGCTATTTGCGATTGAATCAATTCGTGTCTGGAGATCTTCAAGACCTTCATCAAAAGCGTTGGTGAGCTCATGAGAAGAATTCACTATCCTACTTAAGTCCCACATGGCAAAACTAGGTGCTGCCGAAGCAACTGCTCCTAACCCTCCCGCAATACGTAAATCCAAACCCGGCTTTCCCAATCCAAGAGCCAAACCAGTTATTGCACCCATTGTTACCGACGCTGCAGCGCTGACTTCGCTATGAATCGAGAATATTCGGGCAAACAACGGCATCATGTCACGCATTCTTTGGATCAAAGCTTCATCTGAAATCGCTGAAAGGTCCGGCCGTTCTGAAACAATTGTTTCTACGATTTCCGTTAATTCATCAATGATTGGGAAATCAGTTGCTGTCATCCAGGAGAACATTAGGGTGTCTACTCTAGAACAAATTTCTGGGTCCTGATCTTTTTCTCGGGGGGTATAAGCCGGGAGAGCAGAGGAACTTCCAAAGAAACCCATGTCAACCATTTCAGGGGTCATTCCTGAGGATCGCGCCCCCATTAATCTTGCGACTGAAAGGTTCAAGTACATATATCCGCCGAAAATTTCAAACATTAATTTGTTTCCTGGGTCTATCTCATCAAGGTCAATAGTGAATCTAGACATAAAGTCTCGGATTCCTACATCACCAGCTCCATGCCAAGTGTGGTCCGCTGTAAGGGGCGAAACTGGGTCGGGGAATACCTCGCCCACGTTGCCTCTTGTGTAAATAGGAAAAGATTTAGATGGAGTGTCATCTATAAACCACCCAACAGCCATGTTGCCCCCTCTTCAGTAGATTGTTAGATTTTGGCAGTTCAATTAGAATTTTGCGAATTTGGCACAGTTGTTAGCCTTCTCTATACATTTTCTTAGAATATTTACCGGACGGAAGTTAAGGATTAGACATACGAGCTTCTACATTTAGGAGAAGTGTAAACTGTTGTCATGAGTAACGAATCTCTGAAAATTCACACAGTTAATTACAGCAACGTAAAATCTAGAAAAGCAAAAGTGCGGAAAGTGGAAATTGACCTAATGCACAAAGCTTGCGTACAGTCAGGGTTTTTCTTACTGGTAAATCACGGATTGGAAAAACAGATTGGCGAACTGTTCGATTACGCTCGGAGGTTTTTCTCATTACCTCAAGAAGAAAAAGAAAGAATGCCAAGGCACGACAGGTACGGTTATGTGCCCAATGTTGAAACGGCAATAAATGCTGAGCGACAAACAGGAAAGGCAGAATTCTTTGATTTAGGGCTAGGCGATGAGATTGAAGTAGCGGAGTTAGGGGATTGGAAGGAATCAATTCGTTGTTACCAAATGGATGGGATCGCTGTTGCCTCGGAGTTACTTAAAGCGCTTGGGGCACGACTTGGGGTTTCAAATTTTTTTTTCACCGAGAAATTAATAAATCCACAATGCCGGTTACGTTTCCTGCACTACAAAAAAAACGGTCCTAGGAAAGAACACCCGTTGTCACCCCATACTGATTATGGGCTTATTACGTTATTGGCAACCGATGGGGTTCCCGGTTTGGAAATTCTAGGAAAGGATAACAGTTGGTTCCCTGTCGTAGCTCCGGAAAGTTCTTTAGTTGTGAATCTAGGAGATATGCTCGCTCGCTGGACCAACGACCGGTACTGCTCCACTCCACATAGGGCAAGAACTCCTGATGTGAAGTCTCGATATTCAATACCTTTTTTCATTAACCCAGATCCTGAGTCAGTGATAGAGCCAATTGAAAGTTGTGTAACTCGGGAAAACCCAACCCGTTACAAACCAATTACCGCTGGGGTCTACCTTGCTGCGCGAATCGATGGGGATGATGAACCTTACATTGAGTAGAAAATGTTCTGCATAGATTTCAAATTTTATGGAAATTGCTCTGAATAATTCCTTTGCGAGTGGAACATGTGTAGTGGTTGAGATCGTCCTTTGCAGGGTTCCGTATAGCTTCTCCAGAGCGTAAATCAAACCGCCCGTTGTGTTTGGGGCATTCAATAGTTGTACCGTTTAGTACCCCATCAGATAGAAAGGCTTCGCCGTGAGTGCAAAGCCCATCACTTAGGATCACTTCTTCTTTTGAGAGGCGACATAGAAGGTAGGTTCGCGAAGCATGCTCAATTCGTCTCATGGACCCAACAGGCAGGTCTTCTAATTTGGTTAAAGCATGATCGCCCTTAAAGTTCAGTTTTTCTGGGATGAGTATGGAATCTGAGTTTTGGATGCTAGAAGGAACGTTGGGAATATTTCTCGAAGTGATTTCCTCAGTAATGTCTGAACTTTGTTTTCGCATTATTGAAATAATTTCACGATACGCATGCCAGCAAGAAGGGGATGGGGTAGGTAAGTAAGGTGCTAATTCGTCATTCAATAAGGGCAAAGCGTAGTAGGGGACTTCAGGGAATAGATGATGTTCTAAATGATAATTCATGTTCGAGTAAAGGAATCCAAAAATCGGATTCATTAGGACAGTGCGAGTGTTTTTTCTGTGGTCTAAGACGTTCTCCTGCAGGCCGGCGTGTTGGGTTAAACCAAAGAATATAAACAGCCATGCCCCATAAATTGTAGGTAACCCAATAAATACAATTGGGAAGATAGACCAAAAAGTCAAGGAAAGCATTAACGAGCCTAGATTGATGCAAAGGAAAACCCTTGCCTCCCAAAAGACTTTCCGGAATTCTGATTCGGGAACATAACTAGCTACTTGACTGTCAATGTTTCCAAAGGCGTGCCTAATTACCCTGATGAGTAGTTTCGGGCCATTTACCAGATGTGAAAATGTTAGAGGGAGAAACCAGATCTTTGAAGGCCTTTGATAAGCAATTTCATAATCTCGACCAATGATTATTGTGTCAGTGTGGTGCCGGTAGTGAGACCATCTCCAGACAGTCGGTTCTCTCCAAAGCATGAAAGAAGCCAAATAGTAAACAATCGTGTTAAGAAACGGTGAACGGAATGCGGTTCCGTGACTGCATTCATGCCATCGCGAATCAGAAGCTCCACCATACAAACCACCATAGGTGAGGAGCAGAACCGGAGACCACCATGACAGCCAGGTCTTGTAAAGCAAATATCCCATCAGAACAATAAGGGAAAGCCAGAGGGCGGTATCGCCGAAAGCTCGAGCATTGCTTCGCTTGGTTAATTCTTCAAGTCTTTGTCGCTGGATTGGAGGTCGCCACCAAACAGCGTTCACAAGGCCAGAATCAACGGCTAAAGAACATTCTGGTCCATCAAGACGGTAATTCCGGAAATGCTGTTTATGACCCATGTTCAGATGGGTGAGTTGAGAGGAAATCGATCAGTGCGGCATTGAGTTCCGTTGAAGCCACCTCGGTGACCCAGTGATTGATTCCTTCAAAAACTTCAAAACGGTATTCGCCTGACACGTATTCTGCGGTTAATTCAGCTCCTTGTTTGCCCAGAGCGGTGTCTTCAGTGCTCCACACGTACATAGTCGGAACGTTAATGTCTGGGGTGTCGGTTCGACGTCCAGTATCTTGATTTATTTCCGGATAGAAATCTTTGGCTCGATACCAATTCAATGCTGCTCCTAAAGCTTCGGGGTTTCCAAGAACTTCAAAGTACGGCTCTATTTCGTTTTGCGAAAGATTGGCTGATTCGTAGATGCTTCTGAGTAACTCTCCGTCATTAGCGAGGAACGCATTTTCTGATTCGAGTTCTTTAAAAAAGTCGATATAAGAACTCATTTCTGCTTGGATTCCGGATGGGTCCGCTAACGCAATTGCGAATGCCTCTGGGTGGGGTACCGAGATAGGAGTTAAAGTAATGAGTTTCTCTGGATGGGTTCCCCCGTATGCCCACGCTATTAATGCCCCCCAGTCATGGCCCACTAGATGAAACCGTGACCAGTTCAGCGCACTGGCGATTAGGTCAATATCTTCAACTAGGAGATCTGCTGAATAGTTTTCAATACCGATGGGTCTAGCAAGAGGGGAGTATCCGCGCTGGTTGGGGGCAAAGACGAGAAAACCAGCGTCAGCTAAAGCGATGATTTGTGATCGATACTGGTAATTTGTGGAAGGAAATCCATGTAGCAACATGATAGGCGTTCCATCTTCTGGCCCAGCAAGCAGAGCATTAAATGTCATTTCCCCTATGTCAATAACGACCTGTTGAATCCCAGTCCCTCTCAGTTCTCGTGTAAGGGAGGTTCCGCTTTCATCTAAGAATCTCATATTTTTCATCCAAATTAATTCATCTGAAGACTCCGATGAATCTTCAAGGTGAGTCCCTGCGACGGCACTGCCCATACCTACATTACCTTCACCATCTTGCAGGTGAGATGATTGATCCGATAACTCCTCTGCACCATTTTCAGATACTTCTTGACTGTAGTTGGAACATGATGTGAGCCCGACTGCTAAAACGACGATCAAAACAAAGAATCTAGAGAAAGCCCATTTGAAAGTTGCTAGACGCATTTCCGGTGAGTTATTAAGGGGTTTCCCCAAAGAATTCTTCGATGAGAGGAACGTAATACTCCAAAGAGTTAGATCTATAATTGGTGTCAAATGCAGGGGCATCATAGAGGGCACAGAACTCTTCACAACGCCCGTAAAATTCGTTGTCAGCAAATTCGTCGCGCGCGTTTCGATCGCCACCTAGGTAATGCCAAAAGTAGTAACCCTGAAATATTCCATGATGTTGAACCATCCAATGGTTGGCTTCAGAAACAAATGGTTTTAAGATCGCAGCGGCTAAATCTGGGTGGTTGTGAGGAGTTAAAATATCTCCAATGTCATGAATCAGTGCGCAGATAATGTATTCGTCGTCGCGCCCGTCTTTCTCGGCCCGTGTCGCTGTTTGGAGGCTGTGTTCTAAACGATCAACAGGGAATCCACCATAGTCATCACGCAAATATTCAAGTTGTTGCATGATCTTGCCAGGAAGAGCAGTCGTCAAAGAACCACGTTGGGACATTATGAGAGCCCAATCCTCTTCGGTTGATTCTTGAAAAGATGAAAATGCTGCCCGTTTTACAGTTGATTCCTTACTCACAACTTCCCCTTAAGATAAGAATTTGTCTAGTTTCTAAGACTTTTTCGGATCAGGAACACCAGAGCGCGTACCCTCATGATGTTCCACGAATTCGATTAGATATCCGTCAAAGTCCTTAACGAAAGCGACTGTTACAGGCCACCTTTCTAACTCCTCTGGTTCCATAACCGATTCGCAACCAGCTTCAATGGCTCGATTATATAATCTTTGGCAGTCTGACGTATTTACATAAAGTTTCCACATCGCTGTTCCCATATCTATGGGATCTTTATTATCTAGATGTTGGGCTAACTGAATGCGCGAACCGCCTTCCTTAGCTTGAAGCACAGCTTCAAGAACGCCAGGTATTTCTGTTCTATGTTGAAGCGGCAGTTCGCACACTCCCTCCCAGAATTCAAGCGATTTGTCAATATCGGCTACGTTTATGCAAAATTGTCCAAGAATCTGTGTCATTACCCCTCCACGTCTTTAGATCGTTAACCAACTCTACATTGACAAGACGTTTCGGATCAATCACGAAACAACCCAATTTCCTCAATAATAAATAACGGGAGCAAGCCAACGCTCTATTTCACTTACAGATAACTGCTTCCGAAGAGCGTAATCTTCAACTTGATCTCGATCTATTCGTCGGACACCAAAATATCTGCTCTTTGGGTGAGCAAAATACAGTCCAGATACTGAAGCACTTGGAGACATCATGAATGTTTCACTCAGTTCAATTCCTATAGATTCACGCGCATTCAAAAGTGAGAAGATAGTCCCTTTCTCAGTATGGTCTGGACACGCAGGGTATCCAGGGGCGGGCCTGATGCCCTGATAGCGTTCACGAATCAGTTCCTCATTTGTGAAATCCGCCCTCTCGTAACCCCAGTACCGGGTTCGAACTTCATGATGGAGGTATTCGGCACATGCTTCGGCTAGCCGATCGGCAAGAGCTTGAACCATTATTGAACGATAATCATCCCCATTGGCAACGAATTCTTCACAGTACTGTTCTATCCCATGTCCGGTACTAACAGCGAAAGCCCCTATGTGATCTTTGATTTCGCTATGTTCCGGAGCGATAAAATCTGACAGAGCATAATGAGGCCTACTATCGCTATGGCGAACTTGCTGGCGAAGTGTATGAAACGTGGCTACCTGCTCAGTTTGTTCTTCATCGTTGAAAACAGCGATGTCGTCGCCAAGTGTATAAGCAGGCCAAAACCCAATGACGGCACGAGGCGTAATCCAATTCTTCGAAATAATCTCATCTAACATCTCAAGCCCATCGGCATAGAGATTTTTAGCAGATTCGCCCACTTTTCCGTCTTCTAAAATACGAGGATAACTGCCAGCAATATCCCAAGTTCTAAAAAAAGGAGTCCAATCAATGAAAGGCACTAGTGATTTAGTTTCAATGTCGGTAATAGTTTGTGCTCCCAGAAAAGACGGTGAACGCATCCCCTCATACGGGAAAGTCAATTTCGCAGCATTCTGTCTGGCCTCTTTGATGGCGATCGGTGCAGAAATTTTTCTACGGTCGTGAGCAGAGCGAATGTTTGCGTATTCTTCAGCGACTTCTTCCTTAAAATCTTTCGTTCCGTCTAACAAACGAGAAACAACGCTGACTGCTCGAGAAGCATCACTAACGTGGACGACGCTGTTCTCATAAACGCCGTCAATTTTAAGAGCCGTATGTAGTTGGCTAGTCGTCGCACCCCCAATGAGGAGCGGAATATTCAATTTTGCAGCCTCCATCTTCTCAGCCAAATAGATCATCTCTCCAAGGCTTGGAGTTATAAGCCCAGAAATTCCTACAACATCTACCTTCTCCGCTATTGCCCTGTCAATAATTTCTTCAGCGGGAACCATCACACCAATATCGATAACTTCGTAGTTGTTGCAACGAAGAACCACTCCGACAATATTCTTTCCAATGTCATGAACATCTCCGCGAGCGGTAGCTAAAAGGATTTTCCCAGCATTTCTTCTCTCTCCTCCTTCTAGTTCAATGAACGGTTCAAGGTAAGCCACGGCTTTTTTCATAGCTCGAGCGCTTTTCACCACTTGAGGCAGGAACATCTTTCCTGATCCGAAAAGGTCACCAACAATGTTCATAGCATCCATTAGAGGTTCTTCTATCACCTCCACCGCGGTTGCGAATCTTTGCCTAGCTTCCTCGGTGTCTTCAACGATGAATTCATCAATGCCTTGAACAATAGAATGAGTAAGTCTCTCAAGAATCTCTAAATCACGCCACGAATCTCCACTTTCTTCTACGAGGAAGGAGTCCTGAGAGCTTTGCGCAGCTAGCAATAGGTTAGACGCAGCATCGGTTGAACGGTTGAACAAAACATCTTCAATTGTTTCTCTCAAGCTAATAGGGATGTCTTCAAAGATGGGCAAACGTCCAGCGTTCACTATTGCCATGGTTAACCCGGCCTTAACTGCGTGGAATAAGAAAACCGTATGCATCGCTTCACGAAGTGAATCGTTGCCGCGGAAAGAGAAGGAAAGGTTGCTAATACCGCCGCAGATTTGCGAATCCGGGCAAGAAGTTCGAAGATGCCGAACGGCATCAAGAAAATCTTTCCCATAATTGTCGTGGTCAGTGATCCCTGTAGCAACTGAGAAAATATTGGGATCAAAAATAATATCCTCTGGGGCAAAGTTTCCTACAGCCGTCAAAAGAGAATACGCCCGTTCACAAATAGCTACTTTCCTTTCTAGGCTATCTGCTTGACCGTTTTCATCGAATGCCATGACAATGGCAGCAGCTCCGTACCTCTGCGCTCGTCGAGCTTTAGAAAGGAAAGCCTCTTCGCCATCTTTGAGACTTATTGAATTAACTATTGCCTTCCCTTGAATCTGTTGAAGCCCCGCTTCAATCACAGACCATTCGGAAGAATCAACCATTATTGGAATCTTCGCTATTTCAGGTTCGGTTGCTATGTGACGCAGGAAAGTGGTCATCGTTTTCTCTGAGTCCAACATTGCATCATCCATGTTGACATCAAGAATTTGGGCACCATTTTTAACTTGTTCCCTAGCAACAGTTGCGGCTGCATGGAAGTCACCTGATTTGATAAGGTTCGCAAATCTTTTGGACCCCGTCACATTGGTGCGCTCGCCAACGTTGACGAGCAAACTATTTTCACTAATAGCGAGCGCTTCCAAACCTGAAAGCCGAGTAGCTGCAGGTATTGTCGGGATGTTTCGCGGAGGGAGACCTGCGATACTATCCGCTATGGCCCGAATGTGGGCTGGCGTAGTTCCACAGCAGCCACCAACTATGTTAACTATGCCCTCAATCGCTAATTTGCGAATGACTCCACTCATGTAGTCAGGGCTTTCATCGTATTGGCCATCAACATTTGGAAGACCTGCGTTCGGGTACATGCATATCGGAACATCAGCCACTCGTGCTAGTTCCGTTACAGGGCCTTTGAGATCTTCAACTCCTAAAGAGCAATTGAACCCGACAGCGAGTGGTTTCATGTGTCGGACAGAATTCCAGAACGCTTCAGGGGTTTGTCCAGAGAGGGTTCTTCCGCTGAGATCAGTAATTGTTCCAGAGACTAGAATCCCAATCTCGGCTTTTGATCTATCTCTGTAATCTTCAATAGCGCAATAGGCTGCTTTCGCATTTAACGCATCAAAAACTGTTTCTATGAGAAGAAAGTCAACTCCTCCTTCCATGAGACCTTCAACAGCTTCACTGTACGCTTCTACTAATTCATTGAAAGAGACATCCCTTTTCTCCGGATGGTCTATATCTGGGGACAAGCTCGCAATGGCATTGGTGGGTCCCAATGATCCAGCGACCCATTGGATGCCCGGGTGCCTCTCAACGCAGGAACGAGCAAGTTGGGCAGAAGCTTTGTTGAGTTCGAGTGTGAAATTCTCTAGACCATAATCAGCTTGGGATATGGCATTTGAGTTGAAAGTATTAGTAGTAATGATGTCAGCTCCAGCGCCAAGAAATGAATCATGGATTGAAGTTATCGCCGCTTCAGAAGTGAGACTTAACACGTCGTTATTTCCATTGAGGTCATGACTATGGGTTTTGAATCGCTCGCCGGTGAACGCCGTGGGTGCGAGACCCATTGTTTGGATGCTTGTGCCCATGGCTCCGTCAAATAATAAGATGCGTTCGCTTAGCGCCTTTCGGAAAGCTGATAGTCGTCCCGAAGCCAAGTCAGTCATGAGTTCTTACAGTTCGGAGCTTTCAAAGAACAGAATTCGTTTAATAGCGATTCGCAGGTCCGTGCGGTTAAGTCTAAACGATTCAAAGTGAAGAAATGGAACATTTGAACCCCGTTTTCTATGAGCGTCGTGCATTGTTGTAGGGCAAGTTCTTCCGCTATAGCGTTCGCTGATTCAGATCCGATTTCTGTATCGGTGAAACGATTGGAAATCCAATCGGGAATGTTGGCCCCGCACTTCGCAGCGAAGTTACGGATGCGTGGAAAGTCAGAGATTAGGATAATCCCAGGGACTGCTGGTACATCTATCCTTGATTTGTTTAGGTCCTCTAGAAAGGATAAGAAAATAGTTGGGTCAAAAAAGAATTGACTTAGAATAAGGTCCGCTCCCTCTCCGACTTTAACTTTGAGACTCTCTATATCAGCTTTTTTTGATTTAGCTTTGGGGTGGATTTCTGGGTATCCGGCGACACTGATGTGGAACCGGTTGCCGTCTTGACGGTCTCGGATTCCGCGAACCAACTCTGCTGCATTAGCGTAGCCGTTAGGAGGCGCAGAAGTGCCGCTTGTTTCTTTAGGGTCGCCTCGAAGAGCGACGATATTGCATATGTCCTCTTTGCTATATTGGTCCAGAGTTTTTTGAGTTTCGGACTTAGTATTCGCTACGCAGGTCAAATGAGCTGTTGGGGGGGCGCTCGTGTATTTTTCTAGGTGCTTGATCGTAGAAAATGTTTGGATGTTATCTGTACCTCCTGCACCGGAAGTTACGCAGATAGTTCTTGGATTAATGGTATCCAAAAGTGAAATTTGTGTCTGAAGATTCTGTAGTCCTGCATCAGTTTTCGGAGGCGATAATTCTACGGAAAGCGATAAGGTTCCTTCTCTGACTTCTGTGGTTTTTATGTCCATTCTCACCTGCATTCATTGCCCCTGGCGTTGCCACCGTTCTTAAACAAGTCGGTTGGCGGATAGTCACTGGGCCAGGCCCCTCATATCCTCGTAATGAAATCCTTAGGGTACTAGATTTAAGACGGTATCGTAACTTTTTGACGTATTATTGTTATTGCGATCGGAGAGAAATGTCAACACAATTACGTGTCATCCAATGGGCAACAGGAATAACTGGGAAAGCTTCTCTTAAGAGTATTCTAAGAAACCCTAGACTTGAACTTGTAGGCGTGAAAGTGTATGCGGATGAAAAGAATGGTTGCGATGCGGGTGAATTACTAAGTCAAGAACCGACAGGAGTAATTTGTACTCAAGATAAGAAAGAAGTCATTGAACTAGAAGCTGATTGCGTTATCTATTCCCCAATGCCATGGGATGTAGAAGAGATGTGCGAGATACTTGCATCAGGCAAACACATCGTCACACCATGTCCCTACTGGTTTCCTTTTACACAAGATAAAGAAAGCGCTGAGCGGTTAACAGAGGCATGTGAAAGCGGAGGAGTGAATCTGCACGCATCGGGCATCAACCCAGGAGGCATCGCCGAGATGCTGCCTTTAACGTTGACCGGACTTTGCAACAGAATCGATCGGATAACTATGACCGAATATGGGGATTGCCGTGATTACGGATCAGAGGGAGTTATTCGCGACCTAATGAATTTAGGAAGAACACCCGAAGAAGCAGAGAACAATCCAGTGAAAGACATGCTGACAAGTTTTTGGAATGAACCCATTGACATGATCGCTGAAGGATTGAGAAGTGAAGTGGTGCATTACTCCTCAGAACATAACTATATTCTCGCAAACCAGTCAATTGAAACGGCGTCAGGGACGATTGCAAAGGGGACGATAGCGTTAAATAACTATCGACACATAGGCAAAACGAAAGAAGGAACAGAAATAATCCAAGAACAAATCTGGTTCATGGATGATATAACTCAAGATCGGCTTGAGTCAAAGATGGAGATCCCTCAAGATTCAGGTTGGCGAATACGAATCGAAGGTGATGTCAATCTAGTTGTAGATGTACGGCTAGATGCTCCAAGTCAGCCAGAGCGAACTCAGATGGGGATTAGCCTAACGGGCTTTCATTGTGCGAATGCTGTAGAAGCTACATGCAAAGCCAAGCCAAACGGAATCAAAACTTTCCTTGATTTGCCATTGATTGCGGGAACAATGGGGTCATATTCTATTTTTGACTAAATTAAACCACTCCACTATTGCGAGGGTCGTTCTTATCTGAAGCAGCTAAAGGGGCTCGTTCCCAAAGTGCTTCGCTGTCAAAGCTCAAGGTCCAATCAGGAATAAATTCGATGACTACACGGTCAGGTGAATTAAGGTGGTCAATGTAAGCCTGAACTCCTTCAGGGGTAGACCTTCTATCTGTAGCAAATGCTGGATAGAACCAGTCAAGTGTCTCACGGTCTTTGTGTACTATGCAGTCTCCTTTGTACGTAATCGTCTTTCCGGTCCCGAGTCTGGTTCCAGAGCTAGTTATACAGACGGAGGCGCGAGGGAATCTGCGTATAGCTGAAACTCGAGCTCTACTCTCAGCGCATGTCATCCAAATCTTCCCATCATGGTTGAAATAGGAAACGATGACTCCGACAGCTTCGCCTTTTTTGTTCGTCCAACTAAAGACACATTCGCGTTGCGCATCAAGAAGTTCCTGTTCTCGTTCAGCGCTTAATGCACAATTTTTGAGATCCTCAAAATTATCGTCAGTGGTTGCCATAGGTCCTTCTTCCTAATGTTTTGCTATCACTACGCTACTCCTAGGACTATCACCGTGAAATTTATGAACAAATATTTGAGCAAAAAATTATTGGAGTACTTTTCTTCGCACCGGTTTTTGATAAAGGAGATCTTGGAAGAAGTGGAATAGCACTCTTTATTTTCTCTGTCTGGTTTCTTCAAATATGGTGGTCAAAGTCATGGCTCACGCATTTTCGGTTTGGTCCAGCAGAGTAGATTTGGAGATCAATGACGTACCGCAGCATTCAGCCCTTGCGCCGCGATAAGTCCGTATAATCTTGTCCTACTACACTGCACGTATGGGCGCGTTAAAGAAATTGCGAGAAAAAATCTTCGTTACCGTTTCTCTTAACCTGCTTTTCTTTTTGCCATTCTTGCTATTGGCGGGATTGACGTGGCTTCTTTATTGGCTTCTATAGGGAAGCAGTATCTTGGGGTGAGTCAGTTTGTTAGATTAACCGTAAGCGACGTAGCCGCCGTCAACGTTAAGGCCTATCCCGTTTATGAAACAACTAGCCTCTAAGCAGAGAAACAGGGCGGCATGAGAGATATCCTCTGGGACGGCGAGTCGACCCATCGGACTGAAACTCTCATAATGCGCTTTCAGAGAAGGGTCTTCTTCCATAAGCGGAATCGTCATGCCGCTAAGTATTGTTCCTGGATGTATGCAGTTAGCGGTGATGTTTGGTACCAGTTCTTGAGAAAGGACTCTGGTGAGTCCCTCTAGGGCATGTTTGCTGGCGGTGTAGCCCGCCAACCCGGGAGAGGATCGTAGAGTGACCGCTGAACCGATGTTGACGATTCTTCCAATAGGTCGTTTCTTAAGTTCTGGGATAGCGCGTCGGCAAATACGCATCGCTGCTGTCACATTTAGATCAAGATGCATGTCCCAAATCTCATCGGTAAGTTCATGGACCTCAGAATATATAACTCGTCCAGCGTTATTGACAACAATGTCAACTTGTCCAAAGCTACTCAACGCTGCATCAATGATGACATCTTCAGCTCCGTCTGCGGTTACGTCCTGGGCTAGAGAGGTGACATTGTCTACTCCGTCCATAGCTGTTTCCAAACCTTCCGCGTTTACGTCTACAGCGAGAACTTTCGCTCCACGTTCAGTGAATAGTTTTGCAACCGATTCGCCTACTCCGCTTGCACATCCTGTGACCACCGCTACTTTGTCATCGAGCCTGTACGTTTCAGACATATTCCCCCCTATGTGATTGTTAAACAGTCAACTTGAAATCCGGTCTGTAATCAAATTTTCTCATTGATTTCGATGGCTTAAAGTAGTTCAAACTATTGAAGTAGATGGAGGTAGTAATGACTGACTGACGTAAACTCAGCCGGCGAGCGAAAGAAGGTCGAGAGGCTCATGGGGAAGCCTTCCACTAACGGAGGTTGACTATTCATTCCGGTTTTGCTGGTGTGCCCCCCGAGACTGGTACCCATACTCCGAACCTCTAGCTTTTTCCTAGGTTCGGAGAGTGAACGTGCGCCCCCTGGGACGGGAGAACGTTCCAAACGTGGTAGAAACTAAGTTCTGCTATTCCTAGCTTTCGTTGATGTCTTTCCATACTCGGGCTCTATGATGCAGGAAATTTCTCTATCGTTCGCTTGGTTCCAGGAAGATATTGTTGGCGTTAGGAAAGCCACGTACCATATAGAAGATTCATAAGAAACCCCTACGTATGATTTGAACCTAGAGATACATTCATTTTCCGCTAAGGATTCTAAGTAAGGTTTCCCCGGCCAGTCATCTTTGTTCACGTTAAACTCTGCAAAGATTTCGCCGTTGTGAGAGGAAGAACAATTTACAATATCAACATTTTCAACCTCGCCGAATATAGAACCATTAAAGCAGTCTCCAACGTTTAATGAAAAAACGTTACCTTTAGTTGAGCAAGAGGAGAGCGCAGGTGTTAGTAGGGCAAGGAGCAATGCGCAAATTAGTAGTCTAATTCTCATGTGAAGATTTTTTCATAAGTCAAGTCTAAACACAAATGATGCTTTGTTGACGATTGTTACAATAGGTAAGGAGTGGGGGCCGTATTTCCCAGATTATGAGTCCGGTCATACGCCCCCGAGGCTTGGTACCAGACTCGGAAC
>JASLWO010000015.1 GCA_030740795.1 Acidimicrobiales bacterium
ATCCTAACCTTAACCCCAACACTAACACTACCCCTCACCCTAACCCCAACACGAACACTGGCCCTAACGTCAACCCTAACCCTAACCCTAACCCGAACCCGAACCCGAACCCCAACCCCAACCCCAACCCCAACCCCAACCCCAACCCGAACCCGAACCTGAACCTGAACCTGAACCTGAACCTGAACCTGAAGATCCAATCACCTGCGACGCAGGATACGAACTAATTAATGAGATATGTGTCGAAATCAACGCTTTGATTGTTGACACAAACTTGAGGTCTATATACCAAGAAGACGCTCACCTGTACTTTGATAGTTTTGATGATCTAGGTGCATTTCAGGGCAGTAATTACTGGTATGACGGATATCCGACACCTTCCGATGGAATGCTCTTCCCTAATAATTTCCCGGTGCTCACAACACAATTCACTATTGAAGCCAACGTTTTCTTTAGAGCTGATGACTTCCTAACTACACAAGTAATCATTGGCAATGATCTAAAACCCGGAAAAAATAAGAATAATGAGGATAGGCCTCCCACCATCGTTATAGACGATGCACATCAAATCTGGTACGGGTTCGGATATTGCGACCCGACAGTAGTTGATGAATGCAACGACGATGACCAGTCCCAGATACGGTTCGTAGTCGATAATGCCATCACTCCCCATGCCTGGCATCATGTTGCCTTTACGTTTGAAAACACTGAGCTACGTCTCTACGTCAACGGGGTAATGGTCCACAGCGGAAATGTTCCTGCTGGCGTAACCCCTCACCCTGTAGCTATTTCTAAGCTAGGTCACTGGTTTCTCGGCAAAATAGATGACGTCCGCATCTGGAATGTGGCCAGAACAGAAACAGAAATAAACAATGCTATGACCGGACCATTACAGGGAAATGAAACTGGACTGGTTGCCTATTACACCATGGAAACAACACCAGATTTCGAAATTAAGGACGTGAGCGCTAATGACTACAACGCCACCATGGTTGATACAGACATCCGGTCCGAATTCTTTAACCTCCCCGAACATGACTGCCCGGTTCCCCAGGGAAGCAATCAGTGTCCTTATCCAACCATTAACACCGCTCTTGCAGCTGTTACTTCTGGGGAAAGAATTTATGTAAAGGAAGGGCGTTATTCAGAGTTCGTTAAAGCTTGGAAACTGAACTATATAGATCAAGATTCGGAAACAGATTTTTTTACCGTTCCTACAGCGAACCCAGCGATAATTCTTGAAGGTCAAAATGATCAAGTAAAAATAGATGGAACTGTGCCCGTTAACGCAACTTGGGAAGTCATGAACCACAACGGCAACGACATCTATAAAGCGGTCATTGACATGCACGAGATCTCATTACTTGCCGGAGTGAAAGTCGAAAATGTTATCAGCCTGTTCGTGGATGACCGTTACATGATTCCTGCGATGCCTACCAACTTTACGAACCCAACCGACCCGACCACTGGTAACCCCAACAATCCAGAACCTGGAACGATTTGGGCTTTACGGTTACAAAACCCATACTGGCACGACTTGGGGTATTTCCCAGGAGAATTAGCGAACCTTGATTTTGAAGAGGAATGGTCCTTCGACGCGAGCACCAGCACGCTTTACCTCTACCCGAGCCAAAACTATATCCCCACCTCCTCCAATGTAAGGGTCCGCGTAAGAACAGAAGTGCTGCACTTCGATCATGTCGATAGTTTCGAAATGAAAAACATTCATTTCTGGGCAGGAAAATTCGATATACACAATGGAAGTTTCATAAAGGTAGAGGATTGTAGAGCTTCGCATAGTTGGGAACATGGACTCCACGGATGGGAACCCAGCTACGACTACGGCAACAAGATTTTTGGTGGTTGGTATAACACGGTCCAGAATTGCATTTTTGAGTTCGTCAACTCCGCTCGTCCCCTACAAATGGTGGATGCCATGTTCCCACTCTGGGAAAACCTGCTTTTCCAATACAACGACTGGTTCGAGAACGGAGATGACGGTTATGTATATACGTCGGGAACGAATGCTAACTACAGAGGACAAGGAGAAAACTGTGGGAATCCGACTTTATGTGAAAACACTCTGTATGGTCCCCCCGTTATTCGTTACATGACCGTAAATCAGGTATTTAATGGTGCCCTCAACCCCGGTTTACATGCACTAGTGGAATACACGCGTATCGAAAACCAGTACTTGGACCAAGATGGCTCTGGCATACAACGCACTACAGGAAATGCGACGAAATCCACTACACGCTACGTCTGGCTAATCAACACGAATAGAAACGGGATGCGGCTGGACAGCAGTTGCAGTGGAACCAGTGCCTACGTCCACCACGCAGTAGCAGCAGGGCAGAAACGTGGTTTCCGACTCAAAGGCGATTACCACAAAGCCTTTCACCTTTCCGGCTATGACAACCGCACTTATGACATCAGTCTCCCGCATAACAAATATTGTGGAACAGACAAAGTGTTACCTGAAGAAACAGGCGGGCTTAACAGCATCTTATTGAACTCTTTCGCTGAAGCCAGTTTGGCTTGTGTCGCTGAACCATGCTGCAGATACCATGACGGAACAAATTGCACAGGTTACGTAGAGGGAACTGCGGTGAACGCGGATAGCTCCACCGCTGTTCAAATGGAAAGTCGTCTTGCACTATTAAGTCAGGGAGTCTGGTGGGGAAGAGCCCTCAACGAAGGCTACGAGCTCCCCTACCAGCATATTCATACTGAGTTAGCTGACCCATTCATTGATAACCGTGGCCGTAGCGACGCATCTCTTATCGAACAGTTTGGTGCTGACCCCTTTGAATCAGAAATGCAGGACTACGATTTTCGTCCGCGCAAAGGTTCACAACTCATTGATGCAGGAGTAGTCATAGTCGGTGTCAACGATGGCACGGACCCTACAGTACAACTTGATGAAATCTTCCCTGATCCGGTGGCCGACCCGGATTGGAAAACCAATCCTTTGCCGCACAATGTCGCTGTCACCTACCCTGGACAAAATCGTCCATATGTCGGGGAAGCACCGGACATAGGTGCATACGAGTATGGAGATACCGTCTACTGGATTCCCGGATACCGCTACCCTCACCCCTCAGTTCCTATTCCCGGAGATGGAGCTATCAACGTACCCATTGATTACAGTCTGGTTTGGAATTGGCCTTATAAAAAAGACTACGCAGGTACCACAGCCACCGTAACTGTCACCGGCCCGGGGATTAACCGGACAGAAACATTCACTTACCCGGAGAATGTGTTCTTTGAAACTTTTCTCCCTGATTCGACGTACACGTGGTCAGTTACCGTAGATGGAGTAAGTGGAGGCGAGTGGTCATTCACCACTGCAGATGATATCCATCCGTTAAGAGATGTGAGCCGTGATACGGCAGTTTCTGCCCAGATGCCTCCCAGACATGACGCCAACCTTGACGTCACAGATACCACGATGGCGTTTATCCAATTTGACATACCGAGTTCAATAGATACGAACACATCCATGTACTTGGAACTCACCCCTGATGAGGTCACCGCTTATGACGGAAATCTCACTCTCTATAAATTCAATTACGGTGAATGGAGCGAAAATCTGGGTGATAAAAACATTGGTTCCATCAACATAACAAATGAGCTCTTAACTCCTTTACTGGTTATGACTTCCACCTCTCATCCGCTTACCAGTGACACTACAATATCGTTTGATATTTCTCAGTGGATCGATGATTCAGGTGAAATCACCTTTGTTTTGGGAACTGACGTAGCTACAGATGACATCTCTTTCTATAGTCGCGAAAAACAATTCACTGATGGCTTTACAATCTTAGATGGAGACGGTATATACCAGCACGGTTATGGTCCTCAAGTAGGTGTATGGCCCCGAATCCGGTTCCCGTAACAGCAGAATTAGAACTGTTAGAAGCGTTGAAATTGCCCAAAACCTATTTCTGGATTTCTCGGTTTAATTCCAGGCTTTTTCGGTTATGCGTAGTGTGACCACATGTGGTCGAGTTGTTCGCAAATGTAGCCGATGTGGTCAGCGTTGAGACGATGGTGGATAGGGAGAGTTAATGCTTTATCCATCGCGTGATCACAGTTGGGTACCCCGTTCTCTGGTTTTCTGTGAGTGATGTCTGAGAATCCGGGTTGGCGGAGAATGTTCCCGGTCCATACCATTCGAGTTGACACACCCCTTTCTAAAAGGAATTGCTGGACTTGTTCGCGTGTGAATGGGGCGTCTTCATTGATCGTGAAGCAGAACCGCATCCATGTGGTGTCAGTATCTGGTTGTGTTTGACCAACGGTTACTCCTTCTCGTGTTTGCATGAAGTCATTGAGTTTCTGCCAGTTCGCGTGACGTTGCCCATTGAATTCGTCGAGTTTTTCGAGTTGGACGACTCCATAGGCGGCGCTGATTTCATTGGGTTCGAAGTTGTATCCGATACTGTCAAAAACGAAGACCATGTCGTAAGGGGTTCCATCAGCGAGTTCACCGAAATGAGCGGTTTCATCTTTACGTGACCCGTACAGATAACTTTCCGATCTTCTACCCCATCGCCGCAATGATAGGCATAGGTCAAGGTCTTCTTCGGAATTGATGCCCACCATGCCACCGGTGCCTGCGGCGGTCATGGCGTGACTACGAGCGAAACTGGTGACACTGATATCTGATCGGGTTCCTGTTCGTTCTCCTCTTTGCCAACTGTCAAGAACGTCGCATGAGTCTTCAATAACTTTCAATCCGTGCTGGTCTGCAATGGAGCGGATGGAATCCCAGTCGGGGCAGTTTCCGCACAGGTTGGGTGTGAGTATCGCTTTGGTGCGTGGCCCGATCAGTTCCGATATCTGCGTTGCGTCTATTTGATACGTGTCTGGTTCTATGTCGGCGAAAACGGGGATGATGCCGGATTGAACCATGGGTGCGATATCTGTTGAGAACGTGAGCGGGGAGGTGATGATTTCATCACCTGGTTCTAACCGAAGAAGGTCAATGGCGAGACGGAGCGACGATGATCCGGAATTGACCATTACTCCATGGTCTTTGGAGAGTAATTCCGCAACCCGTTTTTCTAATGTTTCAACGTTTTCGCCGATTTCTAGAGTTGGGTTGTTCTTCATGACCTCAAGAACAGCTTCGATTTCTCTTTCATCGTGTGCAGCTCCTGCGGGAGGGAGTTTCATAGCTTATCTTCTGGTGAATGCCGGACTGGAATTATCCGGAATATCAGTTATTGGTTGCTGAAGTTCTTCCAATGTCGGGCCGTACTGGTCGGCTAATGGTGCTAATTTCTCCAAGTCCATTTGGTAGACGTGAGCAGCATTGTGACCGAGTACCGACCGGAGATCCTGTTCATCCCAACCAGCGAACGTATTCCTGAGAGCTTCTCTGGAGTGCGGGTATGTACCCTCGTCATGCGGGTAGTCACTGCCCCACATCACCCGATCTACACCAAGTTCTTTAATGGCGACTGCGTCAATGGGAGCTGGGAAACTAGACCCAATCCAACAGTTCTGTTGAAAATAGTCGGATGGTTTCTGAGGAAGCATCTGATCAGTAGTCATGCCTAGCTCACCCACTCTCCCCGTACTTGCCATCTGATTCCAAATGGCATCCATGCGGTCAAGTGCTGGTTTTACCCAACTGACGCCTTGTTCAGTCATGACGTATTTCAATTTTGGGAACCGTTCGAAGACGCCTGTCAGGATGAGGTGCCACATTGACTTTTGTGCGTAGAACGGAACTTCCATGAGAAGGAGGAATGGAGTAGCTGGATTTCCTTCGTAGTTGGGTACCCCGGTTCCGCCATGCTGAGTGATAACCACCCCCAAATCCTCGCAGACTTCCCACAGCGGATCGTAGGTGCCGGTGAAATAATGATCCAGGCCAGAGTCTGGTGGAACATGCGGGACCATGACACTCGTAAAACCGTTTTCGGCAGCCCATCGAACATCGGCTATGGCTTCATCAACGTCGTTGAGAACGATTTGAGGGAGTCCGCACCGCTGATCTGGTAGTTCAGCACAGAAGTCTTTCAACCACCTTGCATGAGCTCGGAGGCCCGCCAGTCTTCTTTCGAAATTTTTTGGTGTTGGTTGCGGGGCGTTGAATTGTGCGGTTGGGAAAAACGGTGGAACGGTGTTAGGGAAAACGATTTCTGCGACTATGCCATCGTTATATTGTTCAGTTGTTCGACGATCTTTATCCCAGTTCCTGTCCCGTGAGCTTCCTTCCGGTGCGCTTTCCTGAAGGTCCCGAAAAGGGTTACGGTACGTTGCTCGCCATTCTTCAAACTCGTCATGCCAACGTGATTCAAGGTAAGGCTTATAATCAAGGATTTTTCCACCCGCATGGGTGTCTGATGAAATGATCGTCACTCGGTTATTCATTAAATTCTCCCTTGGCTCATCCTATTTATGTTTTCTATCTTATGGGGTCTAAGCTAACGTAGCGAACAAAGGACAGCAGGGAGGTTAGGATGCCAACGAAAGGTGCACTTTCCGATAGGAGAGTTCTTGTCATTGGGGCTTCATCGGGTTTGGGCGCTGCGTTTTCCCGAGCCGCGTCAGCGGAAGGCGCTGATGTCACTGTGTCAGCGCGGCGTGGCGACCGGTTAGATCAACTCGTTGAGCAAATGGGCACTGGTACTGCTGTTGCAGGGGATGCCACAGTTCCAGAAGATGCTGTTCGTGTCGCTCAGGTCGCTGCTGATGCAATGGACGGCATTGATCTCATGTTCTATGTCGCCGGATACGGGGTTCTGCAACGCATCGCCGATACCGACCCTGATGTGTGGGCGGACGTGTACCGAGTGAATGTGCTCGGAGCTAACCTGGCAGCATCGGCTGCTTTGGACCATATGGATCGTGATGGCATCTGTGCTTTCATGTCTTCACGAACCGTGGGCGACGCGAACGCGATGTTTGGTTCGTATTCGGCTTCGAAAGCAGCACTTGATCAATGTATTCGAACATGGCGGGTTGAACATCCCGACCGGCGGTTCATTCGCGTGACCATGGGGAATTCGCAACCAACGGAATTCGCGAATCAGATGGGCCTTGACCTGCTCGGTGACGCGTTGGAGGCGTGGCAGCAACAAGCTATTCCATCTGCTATGACTGAAGCGGACGATGTAGGCCTTTTGTTAGCCCAGTCATTTGGTGTGGCTCTTGACCATCCTGATATTGATAGCAGCGAACTGAAGCTTGATGCCCGCGAAGCCTAACCAGTTTCTTCTTGTTCGCTTTTCCATTCGTTTATAGCTTCTTCGCAATGGCCAAGCAGGCTCGCCACGTTTGGATACCCGGCATATGGGGCGAGGATGATGAGGGTTTCACGTAATTCATCGGCGGTGAGTTCCCCACGTTTTAAAGCTGATTTCGCCTGAATTTTCCAAATGTCGCCTTGTCCTTGCGATGCGATAACTCCCATGAGGAGAAGGCGGCGGTCACGGATGGAAAGCACATCTCTTTCCCAAACTTCACCGAATAATGTTCGAAGCATCACATCAACGAAAGGCATAGTGCCCTCAGGCATGACAACGACGTCTCCGGCGTACACCTCGGTGAGATTCTTAACGCCTTTCTCGTACAATGTTTCTTCTTCGCTCATTATTTTCTCCTATTGTGTTTCAACGGTGTAGGCGTTATAGACGTTTGGCATGGCATCGTGAATGCCTTTAAGAAATTCAAGCATCCCGTCTCTGGGCCAACCAATATCCATCGCTAGCGATAAATCTTTTTGGCTGATTCCGACCTGTGTCAACATTTTCTCTTTGAACTCTCCAGTGAAATGCTCATTAGGTATATCAAGCAGGAGGCTAAATTGTTCTGTGAGGGTTCCGAGTTGACCCATATGTTTCCACGCTTTAAATAACGCTTTCGGGTCTCCTCCAGTTGAGGTCATCAGGTCATGGGATGTGGTTGCTGCCGCGAATTGGGCGTAGGTCATGACATTCACAGCGATCTTTAACGCCGCCCCTGAACCAACAGGCCCCGCGGCAATGATTTCATCAGCGTAAATATTGATGAGACCGACGGCTTCCGCTGGGATTTCTTCCAATCCACCAACAAGAACGGTTTGTGCTCCGATACGGGCTTGGACAGCTCCACCTGCGACGCATACATCAAAAACCTGCACACCCCAGTCAGCGGCGAGGTTACGAGAATCAATGATGGTGTCAGGTAAAACCGTTGAGTGAATAAGTATCGTGAGGCCGTCATGCGCCCCATCACAGATCCCATCAGGTCCTTCAAGAACAGCGCTAATATGTTCTGCTGCGGGAACACAGATGCTGAGGACGTCACTTGCGGCTGCGACTTCGGCTGGGTTTGATGCCGCGTGCGCTCCGAGAGAAACAGCGGCTTCTACTGCTTGCGGGTTAATGTCAAAGACGGTGACTGCGTCACTGTTTGCGATCAGGTTCTCAGCCATGGCCGAACCCATATCTCCAAGTCCGATGTACCCGTATCGTGTCACGTGCTTTTCGTCCCCGGTGTGAATGTTATTGGCAGTTTCGTCCATCCGGTGACGTTGCCAGAATGGAACCGGATTTTTGCGTCGTGGTTCACTTCATAATCCGGTATCCGGCGATGGATTTCTTCTAACGCGATTTTTCCTTCCATTCGGGCTAACGCCGCCCCAAGACAAAAATGGGCACCGTATCCGAAGGAAAGATGACGGTCGGGGTTTCGGTGGATATTGAATTGTCCTGCTGTGGGTCCAAATTCTCGTTCATCATGGTTAGCTGCCCCAATAAGAAGCAGAACCGAATCTCCCTTTTTGAGTGCGTTCCCGTGTAGGTTCATGTCCGAAGACATCGTTCTATGCATGTATTGGGTGGAGTTATGGTATCGAAGGACTTCTTCAACTGCTAATGGTGCGAGTTCAAGGTTGTGAACAATTTCGTTCTTCTGTTCAGGATGTCGTGAAAGAAGCTCTATAGCGTTTGCAACCATTTTTGTTGTAGTTTCATGACCTGCTATGACGAACAGGATACAGAATCCAAGCAGTTCTTCTTCTGTCAAAGAGCGCCCATCAACTTCAAGTACAAGAAGGTCATCAATTATTCCTTTTCTAGGGTTTTGTCTTCGTTTGGGGAGGTCATCGATGAAGTATTGCAGCATTGCAAACATTCCTTCTGCTGCTTCTTGCGGGATTTCCATTTTCCCATCTTCTCGGATAAGTATTTTGTCTGAATGGGAACGGAGTTCCTCACGATCTTGTTCAGGTATGTCTAGAAATGCGCTTATGACGTCCATGGGGAAAGGGCTCGTAAGATCATCAACCAGGTCCGCTTCACCATTTTCAATGATCTGGTCTAAGTATCGGATGAAGATGCTCCGGATTTCTTCTTCCATTTGCGCGACTCGTCTCCCAGTGAAGATCCTGTTTACAAGTTTCCTGAAGCTGGTGTGGTCGGGTGGGTCCATTTCAATCATTTGTTGAAAATCTGGTCGGTCAGCATCTCTTCTTCTTCGACTCTCAAGAGCCACACCACCAGTTGATGAGAATATTTCATGATCGCGGAAAGCGTTTTGAACATCCTCAAAGCGACTTAACACCCAGAAGGAGAGTTCATTATTCCAGTATGCGGGAGCTTCGTCACGGAGGCGTTGATAAGTTTCATAGGGGTCATCATGCAGAGCAAATGCGTATGGGTTATATTCAAGGTCCGTAACTGTCATGGGCTTAACGGTAGTGGTCCGATTAAGACATGACAAAATAGGAGTTATCGGCTAGTTTGCGCGTGCGGGCAATTCGTGTTCACCTGATTCTAAGGAGTGCAACAATGAGGTTTGAGAAAAAAACAGCAATTGTGACGGGAGCTGGTGGAGGCATTGGCGAAGCGTATGCTCGTGCCCTGCATGCTGAAGGCGCAAATGTAGTTATTGCAGAACTTGATCAAGAACGTGGGCAAGCAGTAGCTGATGATTTGGGTGACCGAGCGTTGTTTGTCGCTACGGATGTAGGAGATCCCGAAAGTACTGATCAGATGGCGGGCGCAACTGTTAATGCTTTCGGAGGGATCGATTATTTGGTGAATAACGCTGCGATTTTTGGGAATATGGAACTCGCTGGCCTTACGAACGTGGATTATGACTACCTTGACCGATTTATGAAAGTTAACCTGATGGGTGCCTTGCATTGCACGCGTTCGGTCATCGACCCCATGAGTGATGGCGGTGGAGCTATTGTGAATCAGTCATCTACCGCGTCGTGGATGGGTATCAGTGGTTTCTACGGATTAGCGAAAGCATCACTGAATTTTTTGACAGTTTCACTAGCCCACGAATTAGCGCACCGAAATATTCGTGTCAATGCAATCGCTCCAGGACCTACCGACACTGAAGCGTTAAATAATCAGGTCCCTGAAGAATTTATGGAACCGTTGGTTCAGGGCCTGGCCATTAAACGGTTAGGGAATCCAGACGATCATGTAGGTCCGGTCCTTTTCCTACTGTCCGATGAAGCAAAATGGATTACTGGGCACATACTTGCTGTTGATGGCGGGCAGATCACACGAATCTAAAAAGGTCAACCTAGCGAAGGGAGTGCTTATGTGGCATGAAGAACGTCTTTTTATTAATGGGGAACTACGAGAGGCAAGTAACGGTGCGACTTTCGAGAATATTAATCCGGCAACTGAAGAAGTAATCGGTGTAAGCGCAGATGCTTCAGAAGCTGATTTTGGTGAAGCATTGGCAGCTGCACGTGACGCGTTTGATGAAAGCGAGTGGTCTACGAATTTGGAGTTGCGTTTACGGTGTTTGGGGCAATTACATGAAGCGTTAGAAAATCACGTTGATGAATTAACGGCGATAACGGTTGCTGAGGTCGGTGCCACGCAGATGGCGTGTTCTTCAATTCAAGTTGTTGAACCTTTGAAGATTATCCCTTTCTACATGGATGTAGCGAAAGGTTACGAGTGGAGTACTGATCTTGGTGTTACGGAAACGCTTGGTGGGCAATGTCAACGCTGGTTTGAGAAAGAACCCGTTGGGGTACTTGCCGCTATCACTCCGTGGAATGTCCCTACCCAGGTGAATTTGGCGAAGATAATTCCAGCTTTAGCGGCAGGGTGCTGTGTTGTGTTAAAACCCGCCCCAGATACGCCTTGGACAGGTCTTGCTCTGGGGAAATTGATCGCTGAGAATACTGATTTCCCTCCAGGGGTTGTCAATGTGATTTCCGCAGCTGATCCCGCTGCGGGTTCATACCTTACGAACGATCACCGTGTCGACATGATCAGTTTCACCGGTTCTACCGCAACTGGGCGAAAGGTCATGGAGGCAGCGAGTGCGAACATTACCAAAGTGTTTTTGGAACTGGGTGGGAAATCAGCTTTAATCGCTCTTGATGACGTGGATGATTTCGCAATGGTGGCTGCTACAGCAGCGTTTGGAATGGCAACGGTGTGCGGGCAGGGGTGTGCTTTATCAACACGGATCCTGCTCCCCCGTTCAAGATATGACGAAGCTGTTGATGCAATTGCGGCAATGATGGCAGCGGTCCCTCCCGGTGACCCGACCGACTCGGCGACGATGATGGGACCATTGATTAATGCCAGCCAACGTGACCGTGTCGAAAGATATGTTCAATCCGCTATTGACGAAGGTGCCCGTATTGTGTGTGGTGGAACGCGACCAGATGACCTAGAACATGGGTTTTTCTACGAACCGACGTTGATCGCTGACGTGGAGAACTCTATGAAAGTCGGCCAAGAGGAAATTTTCGGTCCTGTTCTCGTCGCTATCCCATTTGATGATGATGATGAAGCTGCCATGATCGCAAATGATTCTATCTATGGGCTCTCTGGAGCAGTTTTCTCAGGAGATGAACAGCGTGCTTTAAAAGTCGCTAAGCAAATCCGTACTGGAACCATGTCCGTTAATGGTGGCGTATGGTACGGGGCCGATGTTCCCTTTGGTGGTTTCAAACAGTCAGGAATTGGCCGTGAAATGGGAATCGCTGGTTTTGAAGAGCATTTAGAAACCAAAGCGTACTCGAAACCGGTTTAACCCGTCTCAGGTCATAAGTGTCCCACCGTTGACGTGGAATGTTTGCCCAGTGACCCAAGAAGCCTCTTCTGAAGCGAGGTACACGCACATTGTTCCAACATCGTGAGGGGTTCCGAGTCGTCCGACAGGAATTGTTCTTGCCATGGAAGCTGTGTGGTCTCCACCGGCCGTGTTTTCCATGAGCCCTAACGCAATTGCATTACAGGTCACTCCGGTGCGGGCGTTTTCCGCTGCAATGGTTCGCGTGAATGCCTGCCCTGCTGCTTTGGCTGACGCGTACGGGGCTACGCCAATGTTGACACCTGAGTTCGCTGCACCGGATGAAATAGTTATGATACGACCCCATCCGGATTCAATCATGTTCGGAAGAGCCGCATGTGTGGTATGTAGCACTCCGTAGAGATTCACTCGGATAGGCGCTTCCCAATCGTTTGGGTCCATGTCTGAGAACGGGGTTGGATTCATATTTTCGGTTCCTGCGTTTCCTGCATTATTGACCACAATGTCTATGTGGCCCGATATCTGGAACGCATCAATGACCGCGGCACGGTCTGTTACATCAAATACCAATGGCATAGCTGTCCCTGAATCGGCGTTGATCTCATCAACTATTGATTGAGCGCGTTCTTCAATGACGTCATTCACGAGCACGCTTGCTCCCTGAACTGCGAGAGCTTGTGCGATTCCGGCACCGACTGATTGTCCTGCTCCCGTTACTAACGCTGTTTTCCCTGCGAGGTCAAACATTTTGTTTCTCCAGTGGTTTTACCAAAAGTGTAGACTTAGACAACGAACTCGGGTAATTGGAAGATGATACGAATTTTATTCGGCGACATGAACTGCAAGACTAGGTATCGTACCGCCTAGCAGGAAGAGTGGTTTGTAATGCTAACCCTATTTGATGACTATCCAATCCATCAAACCCCAGACCCTATCAATACACCGGCTTCGTCTGATCGGGACGTATACGAACGGTATTGGTTCAACGGATACGCCAAAACCGGTGACATGTACATTGGGATCGGAACTGCTCTATATCCGCATTTGGGAATCCGCGACTGTGGGATAAGTATCATCGTGGATGGTGTCCAACACGCTTTCCATGCTTCTTCACGGGCTGGAGATGAACCCACAAACATGTCGATCGGCCCATTCACATTGTCTATTGCTGAACCGATGCGATCATGTTCTATTACGGTCGACGACAATGAAACCGGGTGGAAAGGCGAATTGCTCTTTGAAGGCAGGACCGCGAACATTGAGGAACCTCGACATACGTTCGGGCGTGGAATTCGGAAGGTCATGGACACAACCCGATTCACCCAATTAGGTCGATGGAGTGGTTGGTTAGAGTTTCATGGAAACCGTTACGAATTTGATCGCGAGGTGACTTTAGGAACGAAGGACCGTTCATGGGGCATTCGACCACTCGCTGGAGGTGACCGTCGCGGCGCTCCGGCACTACCAAGGACTAATGGTCTTTTCTTCTTGTGGGCTCCGCTCCATTTCGATGATTTTTGTGCCCATTATCAACTTTTTGAAGATACAAAAGGTCGCACTCTTTTCAGTGTCGGAGCCTTGCTTCCCGTATACGAAAACATTGATGCCCTTCCCGGTGTAGAGGACCCTACAGTGACGCATTGCCGGAATCTGGAACATCAACTTGAATTCGCCTCTGATAGTCGCATGATTGAATCAGTTCAATTAGCCATGACAACAATCACAGATAGTAAAAGAATTGAAATTGATTTTGAGAAACTTTTTACGTTCCGCATGAAAGGCATTGGGTACAGTCATCCGGAATGGGGTCATGGAATGTGGAAGGATGAGGTAGCTGTCGGCAGTGAACAATGGGATGTTGCCAGCGTCGATGACACAGCCTTTGAGAACCAGCACGCCCAGCATCTCATGAAAGTCACTATCGACGGCAAAGAGGGTATTGGTGTGCTGGAACAGAACTTGTTGGGACCGTATGAACCCTATGGTTTAGAGGGTGCCTTAAACCCCCCAAACCATGAATAGGCTTCTACCCTCTGTGCCAAGGAAGAAATGCACCGTTGTTGTGTAAACAGTGGACGGAGTCATGTAACCCTAGGCCGGGCTTTAGATTGCTGACCTGACTCTTCGTCTGTACTGGAATGCATTTTGCTAATGCTTTTGTCTCTACAGGCTTATCTGGCTGCTCCATAACCACTTTGCCCCCCCAATTTGTGTAGTGGGGACTCGCTGAAGCTATGCCGGATGTACCGACAAGCATGCCTATTCCTATTGCTAAAGTGAATGACAGTTTTGTTATTCTTTTCATCTTTCCTCTTTCTTATAACGAGAAATTATTTCTCTGTGTTGTTAAGAGGTAGATGAGGAAGAACTCTTTTACTTACACCTCAGAATTAAATATCTCTAAAAGTAGCAAATCCTCTTTCTCAGGGGGGTGAGAAAGAGGAATCGCTTCGCACTTACGGAGGTGCAATAGCTATTGTTACCTATTTCTCTTGATATATCTACTAATGTGACACCATTCACACCGTGTCAATTCCCACCTTAAGGAGTCGTGCGGCGTTGTCCTGTAGGAATGGTTTCCATACGTGATCTCGTAAAGGAAGGCTCTCAAGTTCTTCAATGATGCGATCAAGTTCCAAACCGAATGGGAAGTAACCTCCGTAAATGATTTTGTCGGTTCCTCTGGTATTGGCGTAGTCAATGATTGTTTTGGGATAATGCATGGGTGCGAACGCTGAGGTTGAGTAGTGAAGGTTGGGCCATTTCAGCATGAGTTTCACTGCGAGTGCTTCATCTGGTTCAGCTCCATGCCGCATAACAATTTTCAGATTGGGGAAATCGTAACAAACCGGATCGAATCGTGAAACGTTTTGGGAATCTCCGATAACTCTTGGGCCGGGAACGCCGGCGTTGATGAAAATGGGTAGATCTAGTTCTACGCAGGTTGCGTAAATCGGATAGGTTTTCGCGTCATCTATGGGAACGTGGGGGTCGCATCCAGCGGGAAAGAACGAAACGGCTCTGATTCCATGGGTTGCGTGATCTTCTTTGATCTTGGTTACAGCTCCCATGACATCGTTCGGGTCGACGGGACTGCAGAGAAGGAATTTGTCAGGGTGGATTTTCGCTGCTGTTGGTGCTCTGGTTCCCATGAGGGTTACCAAACCTATAGCTACACCGTTCTTATTCATTGCATTGATGGTTCGTTCTATAGCATCTTCATCTTGATCTGCTTGTGGCACGTCTTTGAACATGTAGTCAGCGACGTGTTCTTCGCCCTTGTCTTGTTCACGTACCGATGGCGGAACGTAATGAGTACTATTGGCGTCTTTAAAACCAATCATGGTATCAATGATCGGTATTCCATCGAGTTTGCTCACCCTGTCAGGCTACTTCGCAGATCGTTTCCTTAAAAGCAGGACAGATTCGTGCACATGAATTATTTCTGCTTTACGCTGGAATGATGACCACCACAGTTGAGCGTCCCAAAGGGTGTTTGCCTCCGATACCAATTGACCATGTTGTTGACGAGCCGGAACTGATTCGCGAAATAGCGAGAAATAATGGACCGTATTTTATGCCGGCACGCTATTTAATTGGCGGAGAAACAGCTGCTGACGCGCGTAAACGCACCCCAAAAGTCGTTAAGAACGCTCCCTCATATTTGATCGGTCCTACGTGGCGGGGTGATTGGGCTTTCGATGGGGAGGTACTCGTTGATGAAGCAGCTCCGCTCCTCCATCATCAGGGTTTCACAGAGGGAGCTAAATCCATGTTTGGTTGTGAGGTTGTCGTGCCGGAACAAGTATTTGTGAATCTATCAACTCCAATGAATGGGCATCCTTTTTCTCATGTTGATATCCCAGAGTTCATTGGGGTGAACCGACACAACGCTCCAGGCTGGTTTCTTCAAGCTATGGGTTCATCTAGGTTATTTGAAGATGTGCGAATTTCTATCGTTACAGCTGTGGCCTGGTTTCATCAAGGGGAACGCGGGTTTTTCAGGTACTGGCCAGAGGGTCGGGAAAATGACAGTATCCGTCATGAGAACATGTGGAACACCGCTGTTGTTGGCGACAATGACTTCATGCACCATCTAGTTGAACGAGTCGGGTTAGAAAATGATGGACCGCCGGAGGGCATGTCGATAAACACTGAATTGAACCACGATGGAGTTTCTTGGAAGGTCCTTGAACAAGGAGAAGAGTTAGCTTCATACGGTGACTTAGATGTCCGGCTTTCGCTTTCATGGAAAGCAAAGGTGTACTCAGACAAACAAACGTATAAGGATTCAACTAATGGGATTGGCAATATAGGAATCAATGAAGCTATCGGGCGTTTTAATCAAGAACTTGGACGTGAATTCAGTGATCTGAGCGATGATGAGCTCCGACAGGAACTCTCTCAACGTTGGAGCGGCTACGTTCTTTAATCGTTTCTTTCTTTACCACCATGGGCGAGCCGGGGTGCGAACTGCAAAGGTTCATCAGAATACGGGTTAGCTCTTGGTGCTTCTTTGAAGCGTTCCCGAGCTGATGTGGGTGTTTCACCGTTTTCGTCTGTGATTTGGTATCCAATTCCCAGTTCGCTACTCCAGTGGACCCTGCCGGTCATTTCATGGTGGATGGGATCTGAAATTACTGCTGCGGCGACTCTTCCGATGAAGATTGGGGTTTCTGCTCCGTCCATAGCAACTTGGATACCTTTTGCTGCTTGATCTTCGATGAATTCTGTTTTAGTTGGACCGGGTCGAAGCGCTAGGGCGGTGACGTTTTTGGGGGCGAGTTCGACTGCCATGTCATGGGTTAGACGGTCAAGTCCGGCTTTGCCAACACTGTATGACGAGTTGAACAGGTAGACGAGTCCTGCGGGGGAGGTGATGTTAATAATGATTGGCCGGTTCGGTGATTCGAAGAGGAGCGGGGCGGCATGCCATGAGGCGACGTAGTGTCCTCGTAATCCAATACCTACTTGGTCATCCCAGATGCTGACTGGGTGTTCCCAAAAGCCACCTTCCCATGCTGGTGGGTCAGGGATTTTAAACACGTTATTAACGAGGATATCTAGGTGCCCGTGTTCTTCTTTTACTTGTGTGAAAACTGCTTCTATCTGCGCGTCGTCAAAGTGATCTGTTTGGATCGCTATCCCTTTCCCGCCTGCTTCTGTGACTTCCCGAGCCGTGGTGTCAATTGTGCGTGGTTTGTCTCCGGTGCTTCTTCCTGTCACATACACGGTTGCGCCTTGTTCTCCTAGGCCGATAGCTACTCCGCGCCCTATTCCCCTACTTGCTCCGGTTACTACTGCTATTTGGCCGTCTAACCTTCCCATGTTTCCTCCACATTTGATTTCTTGTGAATGTTAAGCGACGGAATAGTTGATCGCTAGTTGCCACTATTTTGTTCCCATTTTATTGTTCGTTCTCTCTGGGTGATAGACATGGAGAAGTTAGGAAGGAGTTGGAATGCAAAAGTTCACGACAACAGAACCAAAATTGGGGATCACGATGCTTGCAACCTGCAATACGCTTCCTCCGACACGATTGGCACAAGAAGTTGAAGGCAGGGGATTTGATTCTCTGTGGCTTCCCGAACATTCACATATTCCTTCGAGTCGGGCGACTCCGTTTCCCGGAGCAGCCCCGGGACGTGAGGAACTCCCTGACGTATATTGGCATTTGAATGATCAGTTGGTGGCGTTGGCAATGGCAGCTGCGGTTACCGAAGAGCTGGTTCTTGGAACTGCTGTGACTCTAGTTGCTCAGCATGATCCCATCTGGTTGGCGAAACAGTTAGCGACATTGGATTTCCATAGTGAAGGCCGGTTGGAGGTTGGTGTGGGTTTTGGTTGGAACCGGGAGGAATATGAAGCCCATGGCCATGATTTCTCTGACCGATATACCCGCACGAGAGACAATATTGGGATTATGCGAGCGCTGTGGACTCAGGACGAAGCATCTTTTGATGGCGAGCGAGAAAGTTTGGAGCCATCTTGGGCTTGGCCAAAACCGAAAAGCGGGATTCCTTTTCTTTTGGGAGGTGGCAGTGGTCCGAGATTGCTTTCTCATTTGTTTGAATGGGGTGATGGGTGGATGCCGATTAGAAGCCCGAAAGGTTCTTTCACTAAGGAGGTAGTGAAAGTTCAACGGTTAGCGGAGGAAGCTGACCGAGATCCTGCATCTATTTCTATTACGGTGATGAACGCTCCCCAATCAATTGACGAACTCGAAGAGTTAGGTGAGCTCGGTGTTGATCGGGTGGTGTTTACTATTTGGCCGCAGGAACCGGATGCTGTTTTGACAGAACTTGACCGGTTAACTGGAATTGCTGATACGTTTCTCGCTCGAAGTTGAACCGTTTAGGGGACTTCTACCCGATTGAGGCGAACCGTTGAAAGCCCTATCGCTGCGACCACGATGATAACCAGCATGAAGATGCTTGTTCCCTGCGAGGGGCTGAATAAGTAATCGAATTCCACACCAGTTCTTCCAGTTATGATGGCCCGACTGTATCCAGAGACAGCGAGTGAGGCCGCAGGTTTCGCGAAGCTAGCTATGGTTGCTTCCCAAACGAAGATATAGGCGAGCCCCCATAGGACAGGGTTCTTGACCATGAGGCCCAGTAGGAGAAAGATCCCACAGTAGGCGCATACGGCAAGGATTGATGTCAGAATCGTGGCCGAGATTAGTGCGTTTCCGGCATCTAATAGAATGGCTGCTATCACCATCGGTATGACGGTGAGGGGTAACGTGATGGTGACGCTGGCGGTCCATGCTCCGCCAGTAACGGACCATCTTGAAATCGGCCTTAACCATAGGTACATGAGTGTTCCGTCTTCTCTGGTGTCGCCGAGGGAAGCTGATGCGAATATCAATGCGATGACGGGTATGAGGATTGATAATCCCATGTAGGAGACAAAGCCGACTCCAGCTTCTAGTGGGTCTTCGCTTTGTCGTCCGATAATCCAGCCGAGCAGGATTGGGAGTAGACCGAGGATGGAAATCCCTATGAGACGCCCTTTAGAAATGAGTTGTTTGAGTAATACTTTGTGGGTCAGGGTCGTTGCTCTTAGTGTTGAGATTTTTGCCATCATGAACCTTCTATGAGGTAGCGGAAAACAGATTCGAGATCATCGTCCATTGGGATGACTTCGGTGAGGCTGACGTCGAGTTCTTTGGCAATGGGGGCAATTGACCGGCCGAACGCTTCTACTTTTGACGTGGTCATGGTGAGTTTCCCATCTTCAATGGTGACACCATCAATGATTTCTTCTTTGAGCAGGGCAGCTCCGAGTTCTCTTGGCCCGTTTGTGTTGACTTGAATGACATGGGGTTGGTCTTCCATGAGGGTTCGTAGGTCTCGGTAGTCACCGGAAGCTGCCAGTCTTCCTTGGGCGATGACGAGAACGTGTGACCCGATGCGTGCGACTTCGTCAAGGATGTGGCTTGAAATGAGGACGCATTTGCCCTGCCCTCCGAGATTATGAAAGAGCTCAATCATTCGGTTTCTTTGCACTGGATCTAAACCGGATAGGGGTTCATCAAGGATAAGTATTAGAGGGTCATTAACGAGTGCGGCTGCGAGTTTGACTCGCTGCCTCATACCTTTTGAAAATGCCCCGACGCTTTTTTCGGTAACCGTGTCAAGGTCAACGAGTTCCAGAGCGTGGTTAGTGGCTTCTTTCGGATTATCCACGCCATGGGTTTTAGCTGCAATCTCCACAAATTCATACGCCGTGAGTCGGTCAAACAGGGCATCCTGTTGGGGTGAGAGCCCTATTTCCCCTCGTACAGGTGTGTCGTTACGAGCGTCTCGGCCGAGGACTTTCACCGTTCCAGTTGTTGGTGTAGTCAGGCCGCATAACATTCGAAACAGTGTTGATTTCCCTGCTCCGTTTGGACCGAGAAGTGCTGTGACCCCGGCGTTTAATTGGAAAGTGACGTCAGAGACGGCGACGACATTTCCAAATGTTTTCGAAGCATTAGAAACTTCTATCATGTGCACTGATGGTGGTTGAGGAGACATTAGATTGCCTCACGTTTTTGATAGGCGGAAAAAAGGATAAGACAAGATGCGAGAAACCACCCGAAGAACCCGAGTGTGACAAGCGATGTGCTAATTTCTCCGTATTCGCTAACGACGGGTGGAGAGTTACAGAGGCGTGCCCCAAATTCATATGCGGTTTCAATCGGGTTTATGAGAAGAATGTTCGCCCCGATATCTGTCTCTTCAAAGAGAGTCATACTTACGACGGCCGTGACCATGTAGGCGAGGAGTACCACGATGCTTGCAATGGCCCGCCGGTTCGTGAAACAGGAGAAGGCTAGGCCAAATAGGCAGAGAAAAAGAGAAATGAGGACGCAGGCTAAAAGTAGGCGGCCGAAAGTTTCGAACCATTGCCCAACTCCATCTGGTCCCATGCCTTTCACAGTCTTTCCTAACAGGTAGAGAAGTGCGGGGCCGAATGTGATGAGCAGAATCGACCCTGCTACGGACAGTGTTTTCGCCGCAATATATGTCGGTTTGGTTAACGGCGTCGACATGTAAAGTGAAAACATTCCATTTTTTTGGTCACGGGCAATCGCATCTGGAGCAACGAGTGCTGCGAAAAGGATCATAACTATTGCTGGTGCGACCTGTTCCCAAGAATTAGTTGTTAAAAATTCAGCGGTTTCTTCACCGAAGAGAAAAACCACTGCGAGTTGTATAACGACAATGAGATACACAATGCCGATAATGGACATCGGAAAGAACTTGTGGCGTGCTTTGCGACCTAATCCGAAAATGCTTCGCGTTGTTTGCCATGCTGTCGACCGGATGGCGCTCCACACACCGAGTCTTTCACCATCAAACTTACGGTATCCCCGGTCAAGAATTTTTGCGTTTTCAGAGGTACTCATGATGGCGAGTCCAAAATAAGGTCTTCGAGGCTATGCCGACGGTGTTCCATTCGTTGCAATCTGGCTCCGGCATCTGCCACAACATCTCGGACGAGATCGGAAAGAGTTTGATCTATTCCGTCGGGGATTCTAAGTATGGGACTTTCCGGTTCTCTAATTACGGTCAGCCCTGCTTTTTGTAATGCTATTTCAACTGCATCTATAGCATCAGGTCGGTCATCTATTTTAACAAATTCTATTTCTAATCCTGAGCTTTGCCCAGTGAGGCTATCAAGTTGGCCTGCTGCGATCAGTTGTCCCGCGTTGAGTATTACGATGTTGTCACATATGCTTTCAACTTCTTCTAAGAGGTGGGATGAGAGCATGACGTGAATCCCATATTCTTCGCTTATTTGCCGGATGAGAGATAAAACTTCTTCGCGCGCTAGTGGATCTAACCCATCTGTTGGTTCGTCTAGGAAAACGAGTTTCGGGTCAGCCGCTAACGCTTGCGCTAATTTCACACGTTGACGTTGACCCGTTGACATGGTTCCAATCGCTCGGAAGCGCTCTTCGCCGAGACCAACGAGCCAAAGCACATCACTGGCTCGATTCCGTGCTTCTTTGCGCGGCATCCCCCGAACTTCAGCGAGGTGCTTGACAAAATCAACGGCAGGCATTTCATCAGGGAGAATATTTCGTTCGGGTCCATACGACACTAACGAACGTAGCTTGGCTCCATCATTGATTGGTTCAAGTCCAAGCACCCGAATTGAACCATTTGTCGGTTTCCTTAAACCAAGCGCTATAGACATAAACGTTGTTTTCCCTGCACCGTTCGCTCCGACAAGTCCTGTCACTCCGGACTGGACGGAGAATCCCAGATTGTCTAACGCGCGTTGCTCTCCGAATTGCATCGTCAGGTTTGTGACAGTGATGAGTTCCATCGCTAGTTACCGGGTCCCGTAAATACGAAGTTCTATACTTCGTATTCTCCAAAGACATCAAGGTTTCGGAACGTGATATCACCGAATGTTTCCTCTGTTTCTTGATTATCTTCTTCAGTGATTTCAAGTTCATTGTTTTTTTGTGCTTCGTCCCATGAGTCAAATTCAATGAGTTGAATGACCGTTCCCGAATTATCGCGGTCAACGCAGATTGTTGCTTTTCTTGCATAGGAATGTCCGTCCGCTTTCTCTATGTAATGCTGGAGTGCTTTCTCGGCATCCTCTGGGTTCCCTTGGAATTCCATGATCTGTAGAAATTTCATTTATGTACCTTTATTTAGCGTTATGGATCAAGACCCATTCTGGTTCTTCAAACGTCCTATCTTACTAGCAGCAGCAGATAGGACCGCTTCTATTTGCGCATTGACTGACCGGAACTCATCTGACGCCCACCGTTCATAGGTTTGGTACAGTTCTTCCGACATGCGTAACGGAAATTGTTTTCTTTTCCCTGTCATTGTTTACCGATTTAGGGTGCCAACGTTAACAACAGGTGAAGTTGGGGCATCGCTTGCGATGACAGTCATGAGATTTGAGGCAAAAGTTGCCTTACGATCAGCATCTAGTTGAATAGGATCGCTTCCATCAGTACCTTCCTCCAGAGCGTCTATTGCTTCGCGAACCATGAGAACTGCTCCTTCGACGATTTTGGCACGAGCAGCAACAATTGCTGATGCTTGTTGTCTACGGAGCATGGCTTCAGCGATCTCAGGGGCGTATGCGAGGTCGTTCAGACGGGCCTCAAGAATTTCTACTCCAGCTTCGTTAGCTCTTTCCTGAAGTTCAGTTCGGAGATGATCGTTGACTTCATCGGCGTCACCAATCAGAGTGATTTCATTCTCTCCATCTTCAAACGAGTCGTATGGGTATGATCTGGCAAGGTTCCGCACAGCTGATTCTGATTGTGTGTGGACGTAGTTGGTGAAACTCTCTACTCCGAAAACTGCTTTTGCGACGTCAACGACTCGCCAGACAACGACGGCTCCTATCTCAATAGGGTTTCCGTTCGCGTCGTTGACCTTCGCGGTGTGAGTGGTAAAGTTTCTGACTCGGAGTGATATTTTTTTCTTGTTATAGAAAAGGTTCGTGAATCTCAATCCTTGTGTCTCGTCGCTACCTCGGTACGCTCCGAAAAGGGTTAAAACTGCTGCCTGGTTTGGTTGCAACATGTACAGACACATCGGGGCGATCAATGCGAAAATTGACAAAATGATCGCGGGCAGAACAGTGCCCCCATTACTAACTCCCGATAAGGCCCAAAGGACGATCATCACTGGAAGATTAACCAACCAGATGACAATCATAGTTATGCCGTTGCGGACTTTTCCAACCTTGTCAGGGGTCAAAGTTGTTACACCTGTTTCGCTCATTACTTAATCTCCTTGTATGTGGGTTTAGCGTGAGACTGCTGTTCCGAATACCAGTATTTCAGCTGCGCCAGCCATGACTTCAGTACTTTCATAACGAACTCCGACGATGGCATTCGCTCCAAGAGCTTCTGCTGCTCGAATCATTTTACTGGTTGCTTCTTCTCGGGCTTCTTCCATGAGTTTCTCGTAACTGCCGAGTTTCCCTCCGACCATGCTTTTTAAACCGGCACCAATATCTTTACCAATGTTTTTTGTTTTAATGGTGCTTCCCGTAACCATTCCCAGTGGGGTGCCGCCAATGTTTTCTATTGTAAATAGATCCATACCTTCTCCTAATATCAATGTGATATCATAACGATATACAATTCTTCGGTTTCTGGCAAGTGAATCAACAACTTTTCGTGAATGTTTCGATACTTGAAGCTGTCTTCTGATGGCTGGTCCGGTAATCTCAGATTGAGATGTATTTACGTTTAAATTCTGATGAATCAGCTATCAAAGATATTTTTCACTCGTTTTTTGAAAGCGAGTGCTCAATTGAACGTGTTCGCTTATCCCAGCATGCGGGTTTTGATACTAGGGCGTGGGAGCGCCTTATTGAAACCGGAGCGCCGGGCATGTGCCTGCCGGAACAAATCGGTGGCGGTGGAGCCCCGCTCACAACCGGGGCGATTGTTGCTGACCTTGTTGGTGAATTTATCGCGCCACTTCCCTTCATTGAACATCTGGTCGCTTCCCGACTGCTCGCATCATTAGCTCCTGACCATGACCTGATCCCTGCGTTGATAAGCGGAGAGAACATTATTTCACTGACGTTGCAACCGACCAAAGATGATCACGCGAAACTCGTCCCAGCTGGCACCATCGCCGATGCAGTCATCGCTTGCAAAGGAAATGACCTAGTGCTTGCCTCTGGGAAAGATACCGCTTCTCTTTTGCGCAACACTGCCGACCTACCGTTAGCACACCGGACACTGAATGGTGCGGAAACTATAGCTTCAGGGAATGAAGCGATGGAAAGCTTTTCCCGAGCTCGAAGCGAATGGCAAGCACTCATGGCTGTTGCCTTAACTGGACTGGGAAGAAAAGCCGTAGACATTGGTGTTTCATACGCAAAGGAACGCTACCAATTCGGGGTTCTCATCGGTTCATTCCAAGGGCTTCAACACGGTTTCGCTTCCACCATAACTGGAGTGGAGGGATCGCATTTTCTTTCAAATCGGGCAGTTTCAGCTCTTGAAAACGACTCTGACCTTGGAGATAAACTCGCTGGGATGGCTTTCCTTTTCGCTTCAGAAGCCGCCCTCAATGCCTCAGCAACTTCTTTGCAATACCACGGCGGCTATGGATTCGCCGAAGAGTACGATATTCAACTTTTTTACCGGCGTGCGAAAGGTTGGCCGCTTCAACTCGGTGACCCCGGTGTGGAATATCAACGAATCGCGAACCTTTGCCTCCCATCAGGAAAGGTTGCCTGATGGATTGGTCATTCCCTCCTGAAGCTGAAGAGTTCAGAACTGAAGTCAAAGCCTTCATCAACGAACACTTGACAGACGAGGTCATCAGTTCAACTCATGAGGGAACGATCCACAACTGGGATTTCCATAAAAAGATCGCCGAACGTGGCTGGCTTGGCGGCGCTGTCCCATCAGAACTTGGAGGTGGTGGAAAAAGCGCCTTGGAAATGGCCGTCATGATAGAAGAACTGCAGCTTGCTGGCGCCCCTATTGATGGGATGGGTGTCGCTATTGTCGTTGCATCAGTTGTTCTTGAATTAGGAAACAACCACTTGAAAGAATCCATCGTCCCCAAACTGCTTTCCGGCGAAACCCTTGTTTCTTTCGGCTACACAGAACCTGATTCAGGGTCCGATGTCGCTGCCGCACAAACTAGGGCAGTGAAAGACGGCGATGAATGGGTGATCAATGGGCAGAAGATGTGGACGACAATGGCTCACATCGCTGATTATGTCCTACTACTCACGAGAACAAATACAGAAGTACCGAAACACAAGGGATTGACGTTCTTTATCGTCCCGTTGAACACCTCTGGTATTGAAATTCAACCGGTACACACTATGGGAACAGAACGATCAAACGCTACCTTTTATGACGATGTGCGGATAGGTGATGAATGGCGTATCGGTGACGTTGATGGTGGATGGGAAATCATGAAAGCAGCGTTGAAATATGAACGGGGCATAGCTGGTGGACAGTTCCCCTCCCCTCCCCTCATAGATGCATTTGTAGACCATGCGCAAACTTCAAAACGCCCTGACGGGTTAACTATTATTGATGACCCTGTTGTTCGTGAACGTCTCGTTCGAGCCCTCATTGATGTTGAGGTTTGCCGGGGTTTCGCCTACAACACTGCTTTCCTCGCATCAGAGGGTGTCATGTTCGGCGTCGAGGGTTCAATGACGAAACTGTTCGCAAGCGAATCGTACAAAAAGCATTCAAAATGGTTCATCGATATGGCTGGAGCTGAAGGCCTTCTCTATCTCGGGGAAGATGAAGCCCCTGTTGGGGGATTGCTTGATGAACATTTCCGTCATGCTCCAGTGACAACTATTTACGGTGGGACAAGTGAAATCACTCGTAACTTAATCGCTGAAGGGCTTCTAGGCCTACCTCGAACCCGCTAAAGGCTCAATTATGCTTGAATTTAAAGACACAAATACCGCCGATATTCGTTTCGTGATCGGACTCCCTCTTCTGATTGCCGTAATTGCATTCGTTCCTCTACTCATTTTTTTTGAGCGAGGAAATACCCCCACGACATCTTTCATTTCACCCGCTGTGGCACCCCTATTAACATTCCTTTTAGTCTCTAGCTTTGCAAAGATGTCAACCACGGTCGCCGATGGGAAAATTCAAATAGTTTTTAATTATGGATTTCCAAAAAGGGAAATCTTATTAAGAGATATTCAATCGGTTGAGTTGCAGGAAGCTAGTAATTGGTGGGGATCAGGAATTAAAAAAGTACGCGGCGGTGTGATGTGGCGTTCTTGGGGAAGGACAGTCGTAGTGGTAGAAAAGCGTGACGGGAAGAGGATGTTCATCGGATCCGATAACCCTAATGAGCTCCATCAAGCGATTCTTTCCAGTTTGAAATATCAGTCCTGATTCTGGCTTCTCGCCTCAGCCCAGGTTCTCCCCTTCTCCACGTTTATATCGCGTTGTAAACCCAGTACATGTTCGGCGACTATGTTGCGTTGCACCGCCCATGTTCCTCCCCCTATTGTGAGCGCTGGTGCGAAAAGGAACCCGTAATGCCAGATAGGGTCAACATCAGGGAACTGACTTGAGTGCAAATTGATTTCTGTCACCCCCATTCCCATACGGCCTGGAACGTCGCCCGTAGGTCCAGATCCTTCAAGCATTCCGGCGGTTCCAGCGATCTCCCTTGCAAGTTCAAGCGTATTCTGCCCGTGTTCGTCAGCCATGAGTTTTTGTATTGAGGCTTCAGGACCAGGGTGTTTGCCGGCGAGCCGAGCAGAAAGCGTCCGTAGCCGGTTCAACCGTAAAACTTCCGCTTCACAGTGAAGCGCTGCGAGCCGTTGACGCATCACTGGGTCGTCGCAACCGCCTTGTTTGCGGACAAGGTCAATTAACAGGTCAGCAGTTGGTCCTGCCCCCCAGAGAGATCCCGCTGAGGATAGTTGCACTCGTTCATTAGATAACGTTACTTTTGCTAATCGCCAACCATCACCCTCTTCCCCTATTCGAAGATCGACGGGTAATCGGACATCGTCAAAGAAAACCTGATTGAAGCTATGGGCGGTTGTCATATCAATAATTGGTGACATGGAAATCCCCGGGGTATCCATGGGACAAATAAAATAGGAAATGCCTTTATGTTTGGGTGCGTCAGGGTTGGTCCGGGCGATAAGGATCCCATATTTGGAAATGTGGGCACCGCTTGACCAGATCTTTGAACCATTGATCACATACTCATCTCCATCTCGTTCAGCTCGTGTGGAGAGATTCGCGAGGTCTGAACCGGAGTCTGGTTCGCTGAAAAGCTGACACCAGAAATCCTTTCCTGTCAACAACCCGGGAAGATACGTATTTTTTTGTTCTTCAGTTCCGGCTTCAAGGATGGTGGGTCCAGCCCAACCGATCCCTATCGGGTTTTGTGGTCTATGAATTCCCGCTCTTTTAAATTCCTCAGCGATAATAAGTTGTTCGATAGGTCCAGCCTCTAAACCGTAGGGTTCGGGCCAATGAGGGACTACATATCCGGCTTCAACGAGTTGTTTCGCACTGGGTTTCGGATGTGCTTCTACCCAAGCCCGTACCTGCTGCCGTTGCGGATCGTCATCTGGCGGAGAATCAAAATCCATTACTTATCCCTATCTATGGTTGAGCACGTATGTAGAACGCTATCTTACCGGAACGACTAGGTCCGCATCATTGCAATTTTGCTTGTTCGGTCTTTCATTTTCTACTTTGAAGATATTCCCTGTACTGTGGACGTTGAGTATTGGAGAAGTCGTGAGTCCAGTTGTTTACAGTGTTGAAGGTAATATAGCCACAATCACCTTAGATGATAAGGAGAACCGGAATGCTCTCGGGAATGCTCTCACTGCCGGTATCTATCAGTCACTGAATGCCGCCATGGATGACACAAGCGTTCGCGTCATCGTTTTAACCCATGAGGGCAAGGTTTTCTGCGCTGGAGCGAACCTGAAAGAACGGTCAGCGCAAAACAATGAGATTGACTCAGACGCAGTTGGCTTTGATCAAGTACTTTCTTTAATCCAGACATCTCCAAAACCAGTCGTAGCGAAGATTAGTGGGGCAGCCATGGGGGGTGGTGTCGGTTTAGCATGCGCTGCTGATATTTCGATTGCTACTGAAGATGCAAAATTTGGTTTTACTGAAGTTCGTTTGGGGGTTGCTCCGGCGATCATCTCTGTGGTCTGTCTTCAAAAAATGCGGCGTGGTGAAGCAATGGAAGCCTTTCTACGAGGAAACAAGTTTTCTGGAAAAGAAGCCGCGAATCTTGGAATCATTTCCCGTGCTGTAAACGCTGATGATTTAGAAGCTGAGACGAAAGCTGTTCTTGACGATGTGCTACGAGGTGGTCCTATGGCTTTAGCAGCCGCAAAACGGCTCATAAACGAAATTCCAGAAAAACCAATAGATGAAGCATTTGATTGGGCAGCAGAATTCTCATCAGCCTTATTTGATTCGGAAGAAGCAGCGGAAGGCATGGCTGCATTTCTTGAAAAACGTGACGCCGAATGGGTCAACGATAATAGGTAGATTAAATACTTGGGTATTGGCGGTTAATTACGTCTTGTGGGATATTTAAGAGAACGAATCACAAGCCGCTTCTAATCGGCTTCTTTACAAGTGGAGTAAACCATGGATGACCGCTGGATAACTGATTGGGAGCCAAGTGAACGGTTCCCCGTGTATACAAGGGCAAATGCTGGAGAGATACTCCCTAACCCTGTAAGCCCATTGGGTTGGGACCTTATCTGGGAAGAAGGTGTTTCCAAAGGATGGGCGGATGGAGCTCACCGCCAAGGAGTTTTCACTCCGGAAGAATCAAACCCTGATCAGCCCGATTACATAGCCTGCTTTGGTGGATACTTATATTTGAATGCATCTATGATCCGCATCAACGGTGAGAGAACCCCTGGATTATCTGCTGAAGCAATGGACGCTGCCTTCCTTGGAAACCACCCTGACGTTCCCCCCTATATCGCCCAAGAAGGCGATCAACGACCTGAATTAATTGAAAAAATAGAAGAAGTACAGGCTTGGGTGATGTCTCTTGAAGAACTCCCAGAAGAACTAGCAGAAGATCGAGAAAAAATTCTTTCAATACGTGCCCAACGGCCAGATTTATCTACTGCTTCTGATGATGAACTTGTTGAGCGAGCTCGTTCTTTAAAGCCATTAGTTCGAGAATTCTTTGAACCGTACCAAGTCTATGGAACCATGTCTGCCACAGGCCCCACCATTCTCGGGGCGCTTTGTGGAGAAATTGATCCTGCTCTTCCTGGACGTCTTATCTCAGGACTTGGCGGAATTGATTCAGCCCCTCCTTCAATTGATATGTGGGAACTTTCCCGAAAAGTTAATGAGTCAGAAGAACTGACATCAGCGTTTGATGCAGGTGTCGCTGGTCTGATGAACCGACTAGCGAACTCTGAATCTGGGAATGCTTTCCTGAATGATTTTTCGGGTTTCCTCGCTGAACATGGCGCTAGAGGACCCTATGAATGGGATGCGGCATCTGAAACCTGGGAAGTGAAACCAGCGAGTGCCCTTGCCGCTATTGATGCGATGCGTCACGCTGATGAATCTCTTTCACCGACGAACCGGCATGCCGCTGCTGTCGCCGATCGTGAAGCAGCGGAACAAGAAGTCCGAGAGATTCTCGCTGGAAATGATGAAGCACTCGCAACGCTTGATTTAGGAATGCGAACTGCTCGAGTATTCATCGCTGGGAGGGAAAGAACAAAGCTCACATCAATGCTCACCAACCATGAAATTCGGCTACCCATGTACGAACTGGGGAGAAGAATGACTGAACGAGGGGTTCTTAGCACACCTGGGGAGGTGTTCTTGTTGCGAGAAATGGAGTTGGATAGCTTTATTGATGATCCGGAACAACTGACTGACCTTGTGAAGCAGCGTGCGAAGGACTTTGCCGCTTTGTCAACACTCCAAGATCCTTTTATCGTCAATGGTGTTGTCCCTCCTTTAAGCGATTGGGGTGAGCGTGGAATTCCGAGCCAACCAGCTGATGCAGGGGAAGAACTTGCAGGAGTGCCTGGGAGCCCAGGCATAGTTACGGGGAAGGCACGAGTGGTTACAGACCCGAGTGATCCTCAGGGATTGGAACCTGGGGAAATTCTAGTGGCACCTATTACTGACCCTTCTTGGACGCCACTGTTTATCCCAGCAGCCGGTGTGGTCGTTGAGGTCGGAGCACCTTTAAGCCATTCCGTGATTGTTAGCCGTGAATTTGGAATCCCATGTGTCACAGGCGTTTTCGAAGCTGTTTCTAAGATCCCTAATGGTGCGATTATCAGCATTAACGGTGTCACAGGTACTGTGACCATAGCTGAACTACCTGAATAGCCTTCCAGTTGGTTAAAGCGAAATTCCTTTAGCCGCTACCGGTGAAGCAATATTAATTGTTGGTGGCGCACTAAGAAGTGAACCCAAAGCTGCCATAGCTGCTTTCATACCTTCTCCCTGCCCATGTACTCCAAGAGCGTCACCATCGGTGTACAGTTCAAAGAACCAGTAGATTCCTTCCTCTGCTGAATCCTTATGTGCGGAATAAATTTCTAATCCGGTTTCCTCTTCAGCAGCTGAGCAAGTCGCTGCTAGCGCTGCTTCAACTTCTTCTGACTTTTCTGGATCTGTTTGTAATTTTGCTATTAATGATACTTTTGCCATACCCGCATGGTAGGCACAAACCTTGATGTTTGACGAGTTGACCTGAAAGTGAACAGTCTCCGAATATGTTCTAGGGTTTATCCATGAATAATAATCTCGGTCCCGTAGGACAATTGGGGTACGTTGTAAATGACCTTGAAACATCAGCCTGGGATTGGTTTAAGAGAACGGGTATAGGCCCTTGGACTGTTATCTCCCACGTAACGCTTGACTATTTTAACTATCAGGGAAAGCCAAGTGAAGTAGATATGGGAATAGCGATGGCTTTTTCTGGTTCTATGCAAATTGAACTCATTCAGCAACATAATGAGGCACCCTCGATGTATAGGGATTTCTTAGAAATCTCTGGTGAAGGGTTGCAGCACGTGTGTTTCTATCCGAAAGATTACGATACGGAATTGAAATCTTTAATAAGTAAAGGGATGGAAAGTATTCAGGATGGAGCCATCGGTGGAATGCGATTCGCTTACTTAACTGATGGATCAGGTCCGGTTCTAGAAATCGGCGATATTCCTGATTCTGTTCGGGAAAGCCGTGAAAAAAACATTGCCTCTACTCAGAAATGGGATGGGGTAGACCCAGTTCGAGTTTATTGATCAGCGGTGACGCGCCGACCAAGTAGTGAGAGCAATCGAGTGCTCGGTGATTGATCAGTGGGCTCTAACGGCGCTGCAAAATGTTCAGATTCTGTAAGGAAACCATACAGGTCCAACCAGTAGTTAAGAGCCCATTCAGCTATTTCAGGATCAATGATGTGTTCTTGGGAAAGTGCTTGGGATAAATCCCATGCGTGGACCGCGTTATCTGTGATCCGGGCTCCTAAGAGTCGTTCCAACGTGAGTTTCATGGTT
>JASLWO010000016.1 GCA_030740795.1 Acidimicrobiales bacterium
CTGGCGGAAGCAATACTGTATCTCTTGCAACTCCTGAGGCAGCTGATGGCTATCTAGGAGCTCTTCAGGTAGCTTTGCCTGACACTGACAGTGAATTTGTCAATGCTTGGAGAGACTTGTGGGCAGCCTACGACGGGCCTGGTAAGGATGGAGCACCAAACTTCAGCCTCCAGACTTATTCAATTGCTCAAGCTTTCTTTCAATTGATTGATCAACTAGACGGAAACTACACCTACGAGAATTTCCACGCAGTGGCAGAAACACTTGTAGATAATCCGATACTGGTTCCATCAATTCCACCAGTTGCGTGTGCTCCACTTCCAGGTGGACACCAATGCGCTGCCGGTGCTGGTGTAGCTGCTTATGATTCAGCTACAGAAAGCTGGACACAGGTTAAAGCATTTGAAAGTGCTGCAAGCTAGAAAATGAAATTAAGGGTGTGGGGGTGTGAAAACTCCCCACACCCTAATTTCGCTTATTCGTAGAAATACTTTTACTTAAATAAATTTGAGTTAACGTGAATAACCTTTTACAGCAAATAGTTGCAGGTGCCGAGGCTGGGTCGTATTACGCTCTTATAGGTCTGGCAATTGTAGTTGTCATGAAGTCGACAGATGTGCCCAACTTTGCACAAGCAGAAATGGGACTCATGGCTGCGTACATGTGCTGGTGGTTAGCCGATGGGGATGAAGTCGGCTGGCCATTTTGGCTAGCTATACTTGTTGGTCTTTTGTTCGCCACCGTCTTCGGAGCTGCGATTCAGTTTTTCCTCATTCGTCCTCTGACAGGGCTTTCCAATCAACCTTTAGCCATTCTTGCGTCTCTGAGTTTAGGCTATGTTCTTATAGACGGCATTAGTGACAATGGTTTGCCAGGGTTTATTGACTGGATACCAGGTTTAGGTGGTGGATACCCATACGGAGTTGCAATCACTCTTGCTATTTTGTCGGTGCCGCTGACTTATCTTGTCATGACTAAGTGGGTTAAAAAAATGGACGAAGTCGATCATTTCCCGCTTTTACTCTTGACCATTGGTTTGACTTTCGCGCTTGGATCTTTAATAGAAATCTTCTTTGGAAATAATCCCCAGAAATTTAAAACTCCTTGGTCAGGAATTAACTTTAATCTAGGAAGCACCCGTATAGGCTGGGATCAGGTTGTGTCCATAGGTATGGGAATAATTATAGCCGTAGGCTTAGCGATCTTTTTCAGAACGAAATGGGGAGTAAGGATGCGCGCAATTGCCGAGGATGGCACAACAGCGAGACTGCTTGGCATTAATGCAGGTGTTATTTCTCTACTGGCATGGGCAATTGGTGGACTTGTGGCGGGAGCAGCAATGACACTAAAAGCAGGATCAACCGTGCTTGAGCTTGGAAGTGCAGAAGGCTTGATATTGAAAGGATTTATAGCAGCGGTTCTTGGAGGATTTGTTTCTTTGCCCGGAACATTTTTAGGTGGAATGGTTGTTGGTGTTGCAGAAGCTGTAGCTGGTGGGCAGATTAGTACCAGTCTCCAACCAACCATAGCTTTATTGATAGTGGTAGTTGTACTTTTCTTATACCCCGAAGGCTTGACGAGAGAAGCCAAACTTCGAGAGGTTTAGTTGATGGCTCAAGTTAAAACAAACTCATCTGGGTATCCACTTTACCCACCGAAACCTGAAGGAATAAAAGGTCAACAAAAGCTAGTAAGTGCAATTTTGACTTTCGCCTTCCTTGCTGCACTCCCGTGGCTGCCAATTCTCGGATGGTTAACGATTTTTGACACAGGGACAAACTACGGACTAGGTAATCTAGCATTCGTTTTTGCCTATGCTGCTGCCGGCGTAGGTTTCAATTTTCTAATTGGTTATTCCGGTACTCTAGGGTTAGCGCATGCAGGTTTGTTTGCTATTGGCGCTTACGGAACAGCTATTCTTTCTGCCCCACCTGAATGCCTTGAGGAAACATGTGAGACAATAATCCGACCAGCTGTGGCGGGGTATGGGTGGCCATTTCTACTAACAATTCCTCTGGTGTGCATTTTTGCATCTCTTGTGGGCGTTGTGGTTGGATTTCCCGCAGCAAGATTAAAAGGTTTTTATTTAGCTATAGCTACTTTGGCGCTCGGAGAACTAATAGTAAAATTGATTAGCCTCGATGAGAAAATTTGGAGCGGTTTAAAGACTAATGGCGGGACAGGAAAGCAAGTCCCGATTTTTGAGTTCTTTGGATCTGGACAACTCAAAAGTGCCTACTTCCTATCTTTGGGAGCTTTGTTGATTACCTTTGTCGGCTATGTAATTTACACGGAGAATCGTCTCGGTAGAACATTGAAGTCTGTTCGTGATATAGAAATTGCAACAGGCCCCCTAGGGATATCGTCAACCTATTACAAACTTATTGCATTTGGTTTATCTGGATTCGCTGCCGCTCTTGCTGGAGCTGCTTGGTCTCAGAATAGTGCCTTTGTGAATCCCTCGTCATTTAAGACACGCCTACTGGTGTTTCTTTTGGTTGTTCTGATCCTTGGAGGTACAGGAAAACTATGGGGACCACTAATTGGTGCAATAATTTTTGTTTACATCCGACAGGAATTTCAGGATTCACAAAAGCTCCTTTTCTTTCTTATCGGGATCGCATTGATGCTTGCAATCTTGATTCTTCCCAAAGGCGTAGCTTCATTACCTGACCGTTTCCGAGATAGCCGTTGGGCTCAAGATCTACGACGGCGATTAAAGACTGTGAAGATCTGATATGAACTCCGCCTCAACAACCGCCCCACTTTCCTTGGATGATTTACATGTATCCTTCGGAGGCAATAGAGTCCTTGAAGGTGTAAATATTGATTTCGTCCCAGGTTTCAATGGACTGATAGGTCCAAATGGTGCTGGTAAAACAACGATATTTAACGTCCTTTCGGGATACGTAAAAGCTACACGGGGAGGCGCTTTTCTAGATGGAAAGGATCTTTCAGACCTTAAACCAACTGATAGGGTCAGCAATGGAATCTCGCGGACGTTCCAATCGCCGAAGCTGATTCTAGATGCAACAGTATTAGAAAATGTCCTACTTGGCATGCACCGAAAATTTAGACATGGACACGTGACTGAATTGTTTAGACTCCCTAATCAACGCCGTGAAGAAGATCAAGCTAGAGAAGTGTGTATAGACATGCTTGAAGAGTTTGGACTTGCCGAAGATGCGCATAAAGAAACGGGCGATCTTTCTTTGGGATCTCAAAAAATTGTAGAGGTTTGCAGAGCACTGGTTGCAGAACCAAAGGTCTTGCTGTTAGATGAACCGGCAGCAGGATTGGGTGCAAATGATGTAACCATCCTACTCAAGGGTCTTCGTAAATTTGTTCAGGAAAAAAATCTATGCCTCGTAATAATCGAACACGATCTTGAGCTAGTTACGGCATTGTGCCCGATAATCTACGTTTTGCATTTCGGAAGAATAATATCTGAAGGTTCTGCTGAAGCAATTACAACTGACCCTGCAGTGATAGAAGCTTATCTTGGTAAAGGTTATGCCCAAGATAATGAAAAGGACCAGGGAGATTCAAGTGCTATTTGAAGCTGACTCGGTGGTATCAGGCTATGGAGCCCTAGAAGTTCTGCATGGTGTTTCGTTGAGCATAGAAGAGGGCGAAATCGTTTCAGTGCTAGGCGCAAACGGAGCCGGCAAAACCACTTTCCTGAGAACCGTGTCGGGAGTTCTTGATACGTGGGAAGGAAACATCACTTTTGACGGGGAAGATATCGGTCCACTTACTACAGAACGAAGGGCTATGGCAGGAATAGGGCATTTGCCTGAAGGTAGAGGCATATTCCAGAATCTAACGGTTAGAGAGAATCTAGATATTGGTTTAGGTCTTCGAAAAGATGGCGCTGGTGAAATTCGACGTGATCGAGACCGCTTGTTAGATCTCTTACCCGCTTTATCTGAAAAAATCAGTGACGCTGCATCTTCGCTTTCAGGAGGACAGCAACAAATGTTAGCTCTAGCTAGGGCTATGCTGACCCGACCTAAGCTTCTAATGATTGATGAACTCTCGTTTGGTCTTGCTCCTAACCTAGTAGAAGACCTATTTGAATTAGTTACTGAACTACGTGATGAAGGCGGAACAACATTTTTGCTTGTTGAGCAGAACGCCGGTGTACTTGAAATCTCTGACAGAACATATGTACTTAAAACCGGAAATAACGATATTAGTGGCTCTTCGGATGAGCTTAAAGACTCACATGAGTTAGTGCGCTCTTACCTTGGAGCGGAATAAATAGGCGGAAAACATATGGGGAAACTGGAAGAAGCCATCGCAGGAAGCGGATTTCCAAACTCAATGCCTACTGTTCCAGATCTAGACCTGCGCCAAAAGGTAGCGTGTGCTGCAAGAATTCTTGCAGACACAGGCTATGCACTAGATATAGCAGGTCATATTACAGCCATGCGCCCAGACGGGAATATGTGGTGTACTCCATATGGGCTCTGGTGGCGGGAAATAACAGCTTCGGACGTCATCGTGATTGATCCAGAAGGTCAAGTGCTGGAAGGAAAATGGGACGTTACTCCGGCTATTTACATCCATACCGAAGTTCATAAGGCTCGCCCAGATGCTGAAGTTATAATACATAATCACCCGTATTACGGATCATTGCTGTCAACGCTTCACTATGAACCAAAAGTTATTGATCAGCAAGCGTGCATGTTTGATGATGACATAGCTCTTTTTGATGAATATACCGGTGGCGTGGATGATGTTTCCGGTGGTAAATATCTAGTTTCAAAAATTGGGAACGCTGAAGCTATAGTGCTGGCAAATCATGGAATCCTGATTACAGGGGAAGGTGTAGAAATTGCAACGTGTCGCGCCACCAATTTCGAGCGCACATGTCGTTTGAATTACGACGCACTGAGATCTGGGATTAATCCAATAGAAGTTCCTAAAGAACAGCGTGACGTTCTCAAAAAATCACTCAACACCTTTAGCGTTGATTATTATTGGGGTGGCGAAATACGTGAGTTATTGAAGACATCTCCTGAAGTGTTGAGCTAATGGGAAAAATACTTGTAACTGGCGCATCGTCCGGAATAGGTAAGGGAACGGCGAGTTATCTAGAAGGTAATGGGCATGAAGTAATCGGTGCTGATGTGGTAGGAAGCGATAACGTGTCAACGCTTGATGTAACGAAAGAAGACTCGTGGTCTGAAATCTTTGAACAGTTCGGTCCTTTCGAGTCGCTTGTGAATTGTGCCGGTATTAGGAATAGATCAATGATAGTTGATACGTCAGTGAGAGAATTTGAAGCGCATCTTCACGTCAATGTGACCGGGACATGGCTTGGGATCCGTGAAATGTTTCGTCAGGGTATTTCAGAACAACCTAGGTCAATTGTAAACATAGCTTCAGTTAACTCTGTGATTGCAGTTTCCGGTCAAGCACATTATGTAGCATCTAAAGGAGCTATAGTTTCCCTCACAAAAGCAGCAGCGTTAGAGGGAGCGGAGATTGGAGTGAGAGTGAATGCCATTGCACCAGGTCCTATTAGGACGCCTATGACGGAAGAACGACTCTCTGACCCTGAACAAGTTAAGTGGTTAGAAGGAAGAGTACCCCTGGGTAGATTTGGAGAGCCAGTTGAGATCGCTTCAACCGTTGAATACTTAATAACTGAAGCTTCTTCATATGTGACTGGTACCGTAATTTTCGTTGATGGAGGCTGGACAGCAAATGGAGCCTAGAAACTTACTGAGCAACTGCGAGTTCTACCACGTGGGTATAGTTGTGGAAGATTTCCAAGCCGCACTTGCTGAACTAACTTTAACTCATGGTCTGGAATGGGCTTCAATTCAGCACCGCAAATTTGACGTTCAACAGCCAAATGGAATAGTTGAAGCCGATTTCAGAGTGACTTACTCGGTACAGGGACCACCACATTTTGAAATAATCGAATCAAACCCGGGAACAATTTGGAACTATGCAGGCGGAGGGATACACCATTTAGGTTATTGGAGTGATGACCTGGCAGCAGATGCTGAATTATTAACTACAGCGGGATATAAATGGGAAGCGACATATTCCAATCCACAAGAAGACGGACCCTTTGGTTTTACTTACCACACTTTAGGTTTGACGAGAACACGGATCGAACTCGTAGACCGGGCACGCAAAACCGCCTTTGATACGTGGATGGCAGGCGGTGACTTTCCTTCAGCGTTAGATGATGAAGGCATGGTAAACTGATGTTAACTAAAGGAATTACTTCAGATGTACTGGTCATCGGAGGAATGCGAATCAGCGCTGAGCTTACATTAGAAGGAATCGCTGGTCGGAGTATAGCGTCAGGCAAAAAAGAAAAATCAAAAATTTTCGCAATTGCCCAGCAAGAAGAGCCTACTGAAAACAATCTAAAGATCCTTCCGTTTGGATAGTAATGAATATAGAAGCGTTCCCAAAAACATTTTTAAAATCATACATCAAACACCCCAAACGAGATTGTGTCATTCTCGTCAATGAGAGAGCAACTTACCAAGAAATATATGAAAGGTCGATTCAAGTCGCTAAGTCGCTAAGCGCTTTAGGCGTGACGAGAGGCGAAAGAGTAGGAATCCTTATGCCTAACTCATTGGACTTCGTAATTTCTTTAATGGGGACTGCTTTCATCGGAGCGATTCCAACTCTTTATAACGGGCGCTTCAAAACTCGAGAGATAGCTCACGTCACATCAGACGCGTCTATAAAAACTATTCTTACCAGTGACAAAATAGAAGAACACGTGAATTACGGTCATTTGCTTCGCTCCGCCATACCAGGACTAGAGCAGCAATCAGATTTGAAAAATTTAAATATTCCAACGCTACCCGAGTTAGAAACTACTGTGATGCTCGGTGTGACAGAGCATGAGGGTTTCATGACTGAGGAAGAATTTTTCAAGCACGGAATGAGGATAGATAAAACAAAAATCTTGAATCAAATAGACTATCTAGATCCCAGTGACCCTGCGGTGATGTTTTACACCTCTGGAACAACTGCAATGCCTAAGGGATGCATACTTTCCCACAAGGTGCTCCAACACGCGGGAATTGTTGGCGGTGTTGAACGACTCGGTCTAAGGACTGGGGATAAAATTTGGGCTCCATTACCAATGTTTCATACAGCCTTTACGCAGCCGTTTATGGGAGTTTTGTCGATAGGGGGCACACTAATCTCTATGGAGCATTTTGACGCGACAGAAGCTTTAAAAATGATAAAAACGGAGCGCCCTAACATAGCTTTTCCTGCATTTACAACGATCATGATGGCGTTACTTGATCATCCTCAGTATGACATAGAAACATTTTCGAGCACCCGTACAATCCTAAATGTCGCTCCGGAGGATGTTCTCATGAAGATGCAGGAGAAGATGCCCCATACATCTCAAATAACGGTTTTCGGGATGACAGAAACTGGTGGATCAGTCTGTATGGGGGAAACAACCGCACCACTTGAGAAACGAACTCAAACTTGCGGGACTGCTTTACCAGGAAATGAAATCCAGATACAGAATCCGACAACGGGTGAAGTTGTTGGACCGGGTATTAAAGGAGAAATACTTGTTCGTGGGGTCGGAGTATTTGATGGATATCACAACGATGAAATGAAAAATACCGAGGTCTTTGATGCTGATGGTTGGTTTCATACAGGAGACTTAGGCAAGTTAACAGTTAACAATGAAATTGTTTTTTGTGGTCGTCTTAAAGACATGTTGAAGGTCGGTGGAGAGAATGTGGCTGCTGTCGAGGTCGAAGGTTTTCTCTGCGCACACCCCAAAGTCAAAATTGCTGCCATTGTAGGTTTGCCCGACGACAAATACGGAGAAGTGCCTGTTGCGTATATTGAAACACTTGCCTATGAAGACCTAACGGAAGAAGAACTAATTGACTATTGCAAAAATCAAATAGCTTCCTATAAGATCCCTCGTCATGTTCGTTTCATTGAGGACTGGCCAATGGGTGCTACCAAAATTCTTAAATATGAGTTACGTGACAGGATAATTGAAGAGTTACAGTCTTAATCCTATAAGTCACTAGGTCGTGGCAGTAAAGACATTAGAGCTTTGGACAGACCTCCATCTACGTAGATGATTTGACCGTTTATATATGACGAACTTTCATGGCAAAGAAAAAAAACGGCGCTTGCTATATCCTCCTGAGTCGCTAGGCGCTTGAGCGGCACCGCGCTTGAACGTAGATTTCTTACGTCTTCGTCCTCATAGAAATCACCCGTACCAGGAGTTGGGACTAACCCAGGTCCAATTCCATTGCATCGGATGCCATTAGGTCCCCATTCAATGGCTACCTGTTCAGTCAACGATACTAGAGCTGCCTTTGACGGGCCATACATTCCAACTCCCGGGTTCGCATGCTTTGCTGCAATTGAGACGACATTAACGATATTGCCGGCACCTTGTTCCAGCATGTACTTACCAAAGGCGCGGATGCAATTGAACGGACCTTTGAGGTTGACGGAAATAGTGGTATCAAATTCATCTTCACTGGAGTCTTCAAGCGAGTTGAAGGTCCAAACTCCAGCGTTGTTTACCAGAACATCAACTGGACCTATCTGATCAGCGATTGATTGTACCTGGTCGCTATTAGTTACATCACATAGCATCACATCGTTATCAGCGGTAACGTCTAATGCATGAACTATGTAATTCTCAGACTTAAATTTTTCAGCGATGGTCTTGCCGATTCCACGACCTGCACCAGTAACCACAGCAGTTTTGCTCATACGCACATACTAGAGGAGAACTAATGAGAACGCTCAAAGACATGTCTGTTCTAATTACCGGCGGAGGATCAGGTATAGGGGAAGGCGCAGCAAAACATTTCGCTTCTAAAGGAGCGAAAGTAACGATAGCTGGGCGACGGGAAGAACCTCTTCAGAAGGTGAAAAAGGAGATTGGTGAACTCTGCCATCTCGTCGTTGGAGATGTGACTCAAACTAGCGATAGGGAAAGAATGGTTGCTGAAGCCGTGACACATGGAGACGGACTAGAAACCCTTATCAGCAATGCCGGCAACATATACAGGTGTGAAGTAGAGGATTTCAATGAAGAGGAACTCCTTAAAATTTTCCATTCAAACGTTGTGGGAGGAATGATGCTAGTAAGCGAGTGCCACGAATTTCTCAAAGAAACAAAGGGGTGCGTAATATTTGTAGGATCCGTGCATACCCAACGAGCATTCCCTAATGCTTCTCCTTACGCAGCTACGAAAGGAGCGCTGGAATCACTCACAGGTGTACTAGCCGCTGAGTTGGGACCACAGGGTATCCGAGTAGGTTGTGTCCGACCGGGAGCAGTAATAACTGAGATAAACGTACGCGCCGGACTCGCGACTCAAGCAGAAGCAGCAGTTAGGTTAGAAGGAATGAGTAACCTTCACGCCCTTGGCAGGATAGGAACCGTAGAAGACATTGCAGAGGCTTTTGAGTATCTCGCTTGTTCCGACTGGGTGACCGGAAACGTAGTTACCGTTGATGGGGGCCTTGGTCTAGGGGTAACCAACGAATAGGATCTGACGGAACTCGCGAATATTAACTTCGTTAGCAATAGAAGAATTGGCCTTGTCTGGAGTCAAGTAAACGATGCGGTTCGCTACGCACTAAATAAGGTGAGGCGCTCGTTTAGCGAGCCGGAGTAAATTAGCAGCATTCTGATTCATGACCTCATCAAGTCCATCAATAGAGTGCAGAGTTCCTTTGTCCCACCCCCCGAAATTCGTTCCAAATACGAGGCGGTCGGTACCTATCTGAGCGAGAGCAAATTCAAATTCTTCCTTTCCGGTAACGTGGCAATCAAACCATACACGATCTAGTGCTTCATCAAATGCACCTGGTTCGCGGATCCATTCAGGAGAAGAGGGACGACGTTCAGCTAATGCTCGAAGTTTCGAGCGATGCATCATAGTAGAGCCACCCCCATGTGAAACGCAGATATCAAGTTCGGGGAATCTTTTAGATAATCCACCAAAGACAATCATAGAGGTTGCGATGGTTTCTTCGTAAGAGAACTCTATAACGAGATCAAGATTGTATTTTCGCATTCTTTGGTCGCGTAAAGGTCCATCCAAACCAGATGAAGTTGGGTGAACAAATAATGGAACATCAAGTTCGACACAAGCTGCGTAAAACGAATCCAAATCATGACTATCTAAGTCAACCCCAAAATCAGTGCCTATATACCCACCTAAAAATCCGTAATCTCTGACGCTGCGTTCTAGTTCCGCAATCGCAGCGTCAAGGTCCTGCATTGGTAACGCGGCAAAGGCAACAAATCTGTCAGGGTGCTCTCTGATCACAGATGCGAGGTCTTCATTGTGGGCTCTGCAAAAATTTATTGCATCAGGTGCGGGAATCCAATGCAGGTACGTTAATGGGTTAGGTGAAAGCGCCTGCACCCTAATATTTGCTTCATCCATTGCCTCTAAACGGAGATTTGTCTGCATAAATAAGGATTCTCGGTAAGGCACCCCATCTAATTTCCAATCTCCGACACGAAACCATGTAGTTCCGTCTTCGTATTCACCAAGCTCCGGTCCGCATGTTGGACCAGCAGCTCCCAAAGAACCTTCAAGTACTATATGTCCATGGACATCAATTAGACCTTTCATAATTCCTCCGAAATCTACGACACATTTGACATTACAGGATTTTTCTACACGGATCTTAATCTCTCGTTATAAACAGGTGTCTGAATGAGGCACCCAATTTTCACCGGCGAAGGTATGCCGTAGAGTGTAATGAATGGATCTTGAACGACATGAATGGTTATCGCAATCTAACGAAATTGCTTTAGATCCTCACCGTGAAATCATAGATGCCCACCATCACCTTTGGGAGAGGGGGGGAAGCAGGTACCTTGCCGAAGAATTAAATGCAGATACTTCATTGACTCACAACATCACCAAAACGGTCTTCGTTGAATGTAAAGCCAACTATCTACAAAACGAACTAGGAGAATTGCGCTCGCTAGGGGAAACCATATTTGTTGCCAGCGAAGCTGAACGACTTAAAGAAATCTCGGATACGTCCATAGGAGCAATAGTGGGATTTATTGACATGTCGTTAGGGGAAGAGATTGCCGAAATCATCGAGAGTCATGTTGAAGCAGCAAATGGGTTGTTTCGTGGGGTCCGTCATGCAACCGGATGGAGCGAAGATTCAAATATAGGTAATAGTCACACGAATCCAAGCAAGGGAATAATGGGGAACCCTGAGTTTATCAAAGGGGTTCAAACGCTATCTGACGCAGGTTATTCATTTGACGCTTGGCTCTATTTCGACCAATTAAATGAACTCGTAGAGTTAGCTGAACGAGTTCCAAATGCGAAGATTATTCTCAACCACTTAGGAGGACCTTTAGGTATCGGAAAATGGAATTCAAAATTTCAAGACGTTGATACTCGTTGGCAAGAATCTATGTTGGCGTTATCTGAACTAAGGAATGTTTATCTTAAGTTAGGGGGAATAGGCATGGATAACTACTTCGGCACTGGATGGGCTGCTAGGGACAAACCGCCATCCTCTGAAGAAGCAGCAGATTTCTGGCGGGATAAAATAACTCGCTGCATAGAGTATTTTGGTCCAAGTCAATGCATGTTCGAATCCAATTATCCTGTAGATCGTCAGACGCTTCCTTACCCAGTGCTCTGGAATGCATTCCAAATAATAGCGTCTGGATACAGTAACAGTGAGCAGGACCAACTATTTTCTACTACAGCAAAGACCGTTTACAAGATTGAGGACACGGAGACTTAAGACGATGGAATACACATGGCCGGACCACTGGCTAGAGCTACAGAGAAGAGCTCGAACTGTCGCCAAAGCAGGTGTTGAAAGGTTCGGCAGCTATGACGACTCTTGGATAAACGGGTATTCAAAAGAATTCTCAAAGGTGCTTGCAGCTGAAGGATGGTTGGGGATGACTTGGCCAGTTGAACATGGTGGAGGAGGGCGGCCTGGCATTGAAAGAATCATCGTCGCTGAGGAAATGATGAAGGTTGGGGCGCCGATCGCAGCAAGTTGGATAGCAGACCGACAGATGGGACCGTCAATTTGTCAATATGGAACGGTTGCTCAACAAAAGCGATTTCTGCCTGAAATGATTTCTGGTGAGTCTACGTGGTGTATCGGAATGAGTGAACCTGATTCCGGATCTGACCTAGCCTCTCTGCAGACTACTGCTACTAGGAATGGCGATCACTATATTGTCAATGGTCAAAAGATCTGGACGAGTATTGCCGCCTTTTCTGATTATTGCTATTTGATCGTCCGCACATCACATGAAGGACCACCGCACAGAGGGTTAAGCGAGCTGATAGTACCAATGAAATCATCGGGGATTGAAGTTAGAACGATTGTCGATGCAGTCCGTAACGAACATTTCTGTGAGATATTTCTCAACGATGTGAGAGTCCCGGCGGAGAATCTTGTCGGGGAAGAGAATAAAGCATTCGCACAAACGATGTCACAACTGGAAAATGAGCGAGGGGGAATAGATCGCCTCATGTCTAACTGGATGTTATTTGAAAGAGCCTGCGAGAAAGCTGACAAGGAAAATCCGATAATTCGTCAAGAGATAGCACGACTAGAAACGGGCTACAGAATTGGCAGAAATCTGGTTTATAAAGGGTCTTTAGGGCAAGCAATTACGGGATTTAGTGCTGCTACGAAGTGTTTCTGTACCGAACATCAGCAACGAGTTGCTAATTTCGCTTCAAGAATTCTAGGTCTATCAGCGATAAGCGGGGATGCAATGCAAGAAAGCATTGCCTACGCTCCAGCTTACACAATTCAAGGCGGAACGTCTGACGTCATGCGGAATATCCT
>JASLWO010000017.1 GCA_030740795.1 Acidimicrobiales bacterium
TGAGCCTTTGAACATTGGTACGTTGTTGCCTGAGACGGGTGCGTTGGCTTTCTTGTCAGCTCCGTTGCTTGAAGGTGTCAACATGGCCATTGCTGATATTAATGCCGCTGGTGGTGTCAATGGTGCAGATGTAACTTTGACTCCTGGTGACTCTGGAACTGATCCTGAGATTGCTAATACCACGGTTGACCGGTTAATTACCGAAGATGTGGATGCCATTGTTGGCGCCGCCGCTTCTGGTATTACTGGTTCTGTGATTGATAAGATCACGTCAGCTGGCATTACTCAATGTTCACCATCTAACACAGCTGCTGGTCTAGGAACAGCAGGCGATGACGGATATTACTTCCGTACAGCGCCTTCTGATGACTTGCAAGCTCCAGCATTAGCTGGTGTCGTGCTGGGTGATGGATACACAAATGTGGCTGTTGTAAGCCGTGCCGATGATTACGGTGTGGGCTTTAACGCTGAATTCGAACCTGCGATTGCTAGCGGTGGTGGAACCATTGTTTATAGCACTCCTTACGCACCTGAAGCTACGAGCTTCGATGATGTTGTACAGGACGTAATCGCTTCCGGTCCTGACGCTGTCGTTCTGGTCGCGTTCGAAGAAGGTATTCAAATACTACAAACCATGGTCGAACAGGGCGCAGGCCCAGACGCCATCCAGATTTACATCACGGATGGTATGGCGACAGGTGAACTTGGTGTTCTCATAGATGAGAGCAACCCAGGTATCGCTTCAGGTATGAAGGGAACTCAACCAGCTGCTGCTCCTTCGAGCGGTGCCGCGTTCTTCCCAGCTGCCTTCGCTGAATTCGCTCCTGGTGTATCAACAATCTTCTCCGCCCAGTCTTATGACTGTGCGATCCTGATCGCTCTAGCTGCTGAAGCAGCTGGTTCTAATGACTCAGCCGATATCGCAGCTGCGATGGTTGATGTCAGCCGTGACGGTGAGAAGTGTTCAACTTTTGCTGATTGTAAAGACTTGCTTGCAGGTGGAACCAACATTGACTACGACGGTGCTTCAGGCGCCATCGATTTCCTCGATGTAGGTGAACCAGGAACAGGTATTTACGAAGTGTACGAGTATGACGCTGACGGTGTGCAAGAAGTCATAGACGAACTCACATTCCAGTCAGGCGTAGCCCCAACACAAGCAGCTCCAGCACCAGAGCCAGAGGAAGAACGAACAGCTTCTGATGTTGGTATCACAGCAGACACCATCAAAATCGGTGTAGTTGTGTCTGACCTTCAAGGACTTCTAGATATCGGATATCCGCTACCCGCTGCTTTAACAACTGACCACCTTTCAGAACGCTTCAGCCTTTATTTTGATGAGTGGAACGCTGCTGGTGGTATCAATGGGCGAATGATCGAAACTGTCCAAATCACCTGGGATCCACTAGATCCATCAACCATGGAAGGTGCCTGTATCGAAGCGACACTTGATGAAGAAGTATTCATGGCTATAAACGGTGAAGGTTTCAACCAAACGTTCATACCTTGCTTTACTGAAGATAACGACACAACGTTCTTCTACGGTGAAGTAGCACCGCAGCTCATGATTGATGCTGCTCCAAACCGTCTCTTCTCCTTGAACCCGCCATCAGAGGTTGCGGGTCAAGCTGGTGCAGAACTGATAGTCCAGCAAGGGATTATTCCTGCCGGATCAAAGGTCGGTATTTTGGGTTCGAACAACCCTGCTATTCAAGCAGCGGCAGCTTCAGCAGCTGAGGTTCTTGAAGCAGCTGGCTATACGACCACCACCATCGAAGTGAATACTTTGAGCGGTGATAACGCAGCAGCGAACGCAGAAGGTGCAGCAGCTGTCGCCCAGTTCACCGCAGAAGGGGTAGACCACGTCTTTGTGACCATCCCATTTATTTACGCGGCGAGCTTCTGGGGCGAAGTCGGAACTCTTAACCCATCTTGGGAAAGAACACTCCTAGACTCATCGTCATCTGCGTGTACCCCGTTCGGTGCGAGCCGTACTGCTCCTGCAGCAGAAGGTGCACTTTGTGTAACTTCTTATGATTCCTACATCCAGCCAGGTGGAGTTGTTGACACAGATGACGCCTTCGAAGCGCAGTGTCGTCAAGAATGGATTGACCACTTCCCCGTCTTTGAAGGAAAGAGTGATCCAGGTGTTGCTTCTGGTGAAGTAGCTAAGGAAACCGTAGACGGTGAATTCCTCTACACGGACTACAATCCAGGTGCGTGTACTATGCAGTACATCATCAAGGAAGCTCTAGAAAATGCTGGAGTTAACCCAACTCGGGATTCATTTGCAGATGCTATGCGAGAAATTTCAGGACCTATGGCGTTCCGTTCTAACGGACATGGAACGTTCGGGCCAAATAAGAACTATTTCGCAACCGAAATGCAAGCTGTGCAATTTAGAGTTGTAGCCGGTGGCTATGCAAGTACGCCACGTGGTGAAGACGGAACATTTGGTGGCTGTCCAGCACCTACTAACTGTTGGACAAGCGTGAGCGGAGAATGGTTCGCGTTCGAATAATTTGAACCATTAATTCTTCAAATAGGGGGGCAGCTAACTAGCTGCCCCCCTTACTTTTTGACATAGTTCTCATCAGATGAAAATCTTTTAGTAATGATGGAGAAAACAATGCTAACTAGGGGCTTGAGTTTATTATTTTGCGCATCAATAACGGTCACAGCCTGTGGTGGAAGTCAAACATTCTCAGAGGTTAATAACTCTCCAACACCTGCCCCAACTATTGAGAGAACAACAGGCGAACCATTTCAATCCGAACCCCCCGAACAGGAAGAAGAAACCACTACAAACCCTGTGGATTCATCCGAAGAACGAATCGCTTCTGACGTTGGAATCACTTCTGACAGCATCAAAATAGCTGTAGTAATACCTGACCTAAAAGGCTTACGTGACGTGGGATTCCCGCTACCAGCAGCCCTTTCCAATCAACATCTCGTTGAACGCTTCTCAAGTTACTTCAATGACTGGAACGCTGCGGGAGGCATCAACGGAAGAATGATAGAACCTGTGGAGATCAGCTGGAACCCTCTTTCCACCTCTTCAATGGAAGAATCATGTATCAAAGCCACACTTGACGAACAGGTTTTCATGGCCGTTAATGGCCCCGGTTTCAGCCCTGAATTCATACCATGCTTTACTCAAGACAGCGACACTTTGTTCCTGTATGGAGAGGTAGCATCTCAAGCTCTTATTGATTTAACCCCAGATCGGCTTTTTACTCTGAATCCCCCTGCTGAAGTAGCTGGAGTTGTCGGCGTAGAATTAGCGATAGAACAGGCAATCATCACCCCAGATGAACGAATCGGAATTCTCACCATGAGCGACGTCTCCATGCAAGCAGCTAGTTCAACAGCTGAAAGAATTTTGGAAACAGCTGGATATGAAACTACTACTATCACAGTTGATGGAGGATCTGGAGATAACGCTGCCTCCAATGCGGAAAGCGCCGCTGCTGTTGCCCAATTCACTGCCGAAGGAGTTGATCATGTTTTCGTCATGATCCCGTTTATTTACGCTTCTGGGTTTTGGGGAGAAGTAGGGGCAGTACAACCTGAATGGGGAAGGACCTTAATTGATTCAGCTCCATCGAATTGCACACCGTTCGGGGCTAGTAGAACCAATCCGGCTGCTGAAGGAGCGTTATGCGTTACCTCATACGACTCCTATGCCAGACCCGAAGGCGGGTTACGAGACGATAATGAATTCCAACTAACATGCCGGCAGGAATGGCTTAACCATTTCCCTGTTTTCAACGGTCAAAGCGATGTGGGAGTACCATCTGGCGAAGTTGGCCTTGAAACATTTGATGGAGAGTTCCTGAATTCAGATTACGCTCCTTGGGAATGCACGATGGTCAGGTTCATTAAAGAAGCTTTGGAAGGAGCTGGAATTAACCCGACTCGGGATTCTTTCGCTAATGCTTTACGTAAAGTCTCTGGCCCCATGGCATTCCGATCCAATGGCACAGGCGCGTTCGGCCCATCCAAGAACTATTACTCCACTCATATGTGGGTTGTCCGCTTTACTATTGTTTCCCCAGATACTCCACGTGGAGAAGATGGCACATTTAATGGCTGCCCAGCTCCGGTGAACTGTTGGATTCCAGTAACCGGCGAATGGTTTGAAATCAATGAATAAAAAGCGGGCTTGAAAAAGCCACGCTCCTTATCTCCTTTTGACAGTTTTATAAACTCGTTCCAATCTTGGTTAACTACATGTAGGGGTCTAATGAAACGTTTTTTATTTCTAAATTTTGTCATGTTGGATTGCTGCAACTTGGAAATGGTTCACCACCAGTGAGCAATTGGGAAGATTTTTGTGAACGCCTACGCGTTCTCGGCGATGATATCTCCGCCATGCCAGGTGTTGAAAGTAGTCAAGATGTAGCTAACGGTCATCGTCATTTACTGGGATTACTCGCTCACGCTTTACAGGTTGAACTTGAATTCGCAGATAGGGACGTTCCGACGATATACCGTCACAACACTGACAACGCACAATGGGGCGCTCCCAGTCCCGACTTCACCTACTGGCGGGCAAAGATCGAACCTTCTGGAACGTACCGGATCGTCGGGAAAGTCCTTGATGGGCGGCCTTTCGTGATCCAACTTCCTCAAGGAGAAATGCACTTTGATCAATACGGGTCGCATGGTGAAATCTCATCCGGTGACTTAGAAATCTCGACAGATGGATCTTTCAAACTTATTCTCAGCGCCACTCAAACAGAGGGAAACTGGCTTCCTCTCAATGGTGCGGCAGATCATGTAAGCATCCGAGAGTTTTTCTCAGATTGGAACGTTGAACCTGGGTGGTTCACAATCGAACGACTTGATCGTGAAGAAACCACCCGCGTTCCCCCAAACCCTGAACAGTTTTCAGAGAAACTAGGTTCAGCACTTGATTGGGCTGAGAAAGCTTTCACCTATTGGCAAGAATGGGCGCAAACCCGTCACGCTTCCTCACCGGTGAATGAGGTATCGCCACCACGCTCTGTACCTGGAGGCGCTGATAACATCGCCTATGGAGGTATCGGATTTGACCTAAGCCCTGATGAAGCTCTTGTAATAGATGTCGAAGAACCAGTTGCAAAATACTGGTCTTTTGTTTTGTATGACCTGTTGTGGTATCAATCCCCAATGTTTGGGCAACGCTTAACTAGCCTCAACAACGCCCAGGTTGAAATAGTTGATGGCAAATGCCGAATAGTTGTAGCTCACAAAGACCCCGGTTGGGCAAATTGGATTGACACGACCGGAATACAAACCGGTTCGATAGCGTACCGTTACGTGTGGGCAGAGACACAACCGCTTCCTTTAGCATCAGTTGTTCCGTTTCAAGAAATAGCAATAGAAGGCGACCAGACAAAACGCAACGAACAGATATCGAAGCGTAGATTAGCAACACAACGACGGTTCAGATAACTTCCTATACACAGATAATTCGCGTGGAGGAAAAATGGAAGTTTCACAAGCCGTTAAGCAAAGAAAATCAATTCGAGGTTTCCTCTCCGACCCTGTACCAGATGAAACCCTTACCACCCTTTTAGAAAAAGCAGCGCGCGCCCCATCGGGTGGAAACGTTCAACCTTGGAGAATCTATGTCATTAACGGTTCCCGTATGGAAGACTTCAAAACATTTCTTGAAGAGTCGCCTTTCTCAGATCCCGAATACCCTATTTACCCGCCAAAACTACAGGAACCGTACAGAACGAACAGGTATGAATTGGGTGAAGAAATGTATGCCTTACTTGGCATTCCTAGAGAAGATAAGGCGGCGAGGCTTGCAAACATGTCACGTAACTATGATTTCTTTGGAGCCCCAGCAGCATTTTTTTGCTTTGTTGACCGAAGCATGGGTTCAGCTCAATGGTCGGACCTTGGAATGTTCCTCCAAACTTTCATGTTGTTAGCTGAAGAAGCTGGTTTTGGCACTTGCGCTCAGGAAGCCTGGGCTATGCATCAAGAAGCTGTTTCAGCGTTCGTAAAATCCCCGGAAAATGAAATGCTTTTTTGTGGGATGGCTGTCGGTTCTCCCGACTGGGACCAGCCAGTGAATTCGCTTGAATCGAAACGGATGCCTCTTGACCAGTGGTGCACCTGGGCATAGAAGTTAGGTGGAAGACCCTTCCCCACTTCTTTGAATAGCGCGTTCATCAGTTCCTAAATATGAAGCGATAACACCCGGATCGTTGCGAACTTCGTCAGGGGTGCCTTCAGCGATTACCGAACCTGATTCTAAACAATAGATGCGGTCACTGATCGACATCACCATCGGCATGTCATGTTCAATGAGAAGAATGGAACTCCCCAGTTCTTTGCGAATCGCGTGGATAAGCGGACCGAATGCTTCTGTTTCTTTTTGTGCCACTCCAGCTGTCGGTTCATCAAGGAGCATCAATTGGGTATCAAGGGCAATTAATGAACCAAGTTCAACGATGCGTCGCGTACCTGTTGAAAGTTCTGAGATGAGTTGGTCAGCGTACCTTCCTAGACCTAGGTAGTGGATAATTTCCTCTGCTTGTTTTCGTTTCCGGCGCTCAGCGAAAGGAGATGGAGGTACCCCCAGCATTGATGGGATGAGCAGGGAGCGTTCTCGAGATTCCAACGCTGTCATAATTGTCTCCCGGACAGTGAGGCTTCCAAATAGTTTCGCATTTTGGAATGCTCTACCGATACCGTTTCTTGAGCGAACATGGCTTGCCCGTTTTTGAATAGCGGATCCGTACACTTCGATTTCACCATCAGCGGGAACAAAACCCGATATAGCATTCATCAACGTCGTTTTTCCAGCTCCATTTGTTCCTATAAGACCAACGATCTCTCCTTGCTGCACATTTATTGAAACGTCTGTTACCGCGAGTCGACCACCGAAGCGAACTGAAACATTCGATGTTGTTAATGCCGGTACGTTACTTGGGAGATTACCGAATTTCCCGACATCATCGCCTCGCGACCAAATCGCAGTTGACTGACCTTTATGTGGCGGTGACCAGTTAGTCTTGCGAGCCATCCAAGTTAATAAAGTATCGCGTGCGTTATGCAGTAAAGATATAAGCCCACCAGGGAAATACATGAGAACTACAAGCATTCCGAGCCCACTAGAAAAGAGACGTACCTGAGCGCTGCTTTCAAACACTGTGGGGATACCTACAAGAAACACTGTTCCCAAAACAGCACCAGTTATTGATGAAATTCCGCCAACGACAGCGATTGACATTACCAAAAGCGATTTATCTGGTTGGAAAGCGAGTGCTCTGAGCGACCCGGTAGCGGGGACAAGAAGCCCTCCAGCTAACGCACCTATAGCTCCTGAAACGGCGAAAGCGATGAGTTTCGCTCGTGTTGGGGAAATTGTGTAAGCAGAGGCGGTGACTTCATTGTCACGAACAGCGATTAGAGTTCGACCAATTCCAGATTTTCGCATTCTCCATAACAGGTAAATAACGACGGCAACGGCCACGACGCACAGGTAATAATAAGCTTCCTTGTCTGACTTTAGGTCGTAACGACCTAGGATCACTGGCGGTTTGACTTTAGATCCACCTGCGGGGTTGGTATTTAAACGATCAATAGACATGATCCATCTACCAGCAACCAGGGCAAATCCGAGCGTAGCTATTCCCAAATACAATCCGCGAAGCCGAAGGGCTGGAATGCCAATAACGAGTGCGACGCCCGCACCCCAAAGCATGCCGATTCCCAGAGCGGCAAAATAGTTTAATGAAGCACAATAGTATGAGGTCATCAACCCGCCGACACCAACGAAAGCGTACTGACCTAACGAGAGTTGCCCAGCCCATCCAGTCAGTACGACGGCGGAAAGGACGACAAGCATCACAACAAGAACACTGGAGAAAGCAATTAACCGGCTTGGCTTATCAACGATTTGAGGTAACAAAATAATAGCCAGAGCCAGAATCACCATACCTGCAGTTGAAATCCAACGGTATAACGGGTATTGCACGAGATCTTTATGAGCTGAACGTAACCGAGGGGTGAGGACCCAGGACTGTTCGCTTGAGCGTGCCCCTCGAGTCATGAACAACATCAATATCAATAAGATCAAAAAGATCGCTAATAGGTTCGAACCATCTCCGATACCCCATTCTCCTAGGAAGCCTCTAGATTTATTTGCTAGCACAAGCCTGTTCACGACTCCGACAACTAGACCGCCACCTAAAGCACGGGGAAAAGACTCAAGTTGACCAAACATCGCTGCTGTCAAGGAAAACAGGAGCAGTTCGGGTCCTAAACTTGTTCCAATACCACCAGCGTCAAGTTTTTGAATAGGTCCAATTAATAGGGTTGAAATACCACTCAAAACACCGGCAATAAACCAAACTTGCGTCGATACGGATTTAATTGAGAGACCGGCAAGTTGTGCAGCTCCGGGATTATCAGCTGCTGAACGGACCGCTAACCCAAACCTTGTCCGTTGGAGAAGGTAAGCGAGGAGAATCACTAACGCAGGGACAACTATGAGTACTGTCACCTGTTCACCACGAAGCAATATGTTCACCCCATCGATTTTCCACAACCCTTTCAATGGCGTGGGATAGTCGACTCGTACATCAATGGTAGGTAACCAAATTTGCAGCAGGGCAACTAGCTGAGCGACACCTAACGTAGCGACAAACAGAAGAAGACGGGGTCGTGTGAAAAGACGGCGAACTATAAGGAGTTCGGTCACCGTTGAGACCGCTGCGCTCGCAGCTATGGCAAGTATCGCAGCAAGCCAGTAGGGAAGGCCATAGTTGACCATGACCATACCCATTACGAAACCACCGAAAGTACCTATGGCTCCTTGAGCGAAGTTAATGACCCCAGTTGCTTTATAAATAAGGACGAGCCCAATGGCGACAAGGGCATACACCATTCCATCAATGAAACCTTGGAAAAGTATTTCGTTGCTGTAGAGAATCCCAGCGAAGACTGAAAGCACTTTATGCTCCTTCGCCGGAAAGGAACACTGCCCGGAGTAGATCGTCGCGTTCTAGGAGTTCCTGAGCTGGCCCTTGGAACTGGACACGTCCACGTTCCATGAAAACCGCTCGATCAGCGATTGAAAGAGCAACATTGACTGATTGTTCGACGATCACCATAGTGACACCGTCTTCTTTTAACTGCTCGACTACCCGTAGTAGGTCCTGAACGACAACGGGTGCCAAACCTAACGACAATTCGTCAATGAGAAGTAATTCTGGCTCAAGCATGACCGCTTTAGCAAGCGCTAGCATTTGTTGCTGACCACCTGATAAAGATCCGGCTTTATCTTCCAAACGGTCACTGAGTTGTGGGAAGACGGTGAAGACCTTCTCCATTCGCGCAGTTCGAAGCTCCGGATCTTCTATTAGCCAACTCCATACTTCCAGGTTCTCTCCTACTGTTTGGCTTGAAAATAAAGCTTCCCCTCCGGGGACTTGCACCATCCCCATCGATACACGGTATTCGGGATCTACCAACGTGATATCTCTACCATTCATACGGACCACGCCACGGTCAGGCATTTTCAGACCGGCGATAGCTCTCAACGCCGTTGACTTACCAGCCCCGTTGGTTCCAAGCAGAGCCAGGGTTTCACCTCGTTTAACTTCTAATTCAACATCGAAGAGCACTTGGAGGTTTCCGTAGCTAACGTTCATTCCTTGTACCTGTAGGACAGGGACTTGATCAGGGTCAGCTTTTGCTTTCCGCTGTTCTTCCTGATCGTTGAGTAGTTCTTCAACAACCAAGGAAATATCTCGTTTCATGAAACGAGAACCATACATGATGAGACAGCCGCCAATCAGAGCAGCTGGCGGGACAACAATTGTTAAAGCTGTTCTTTCCCCATACGCGTCAGAGAAGGCCCCTGTGAGCAAACCACCGAAGAATCCACCCATGAGGAATATGTAAACGCCAACGAGTGAGAACGCCTGAGCTCGCATCCGGTATGGCACTACCGCTGAGATCGTTGGTTTCATTTGGGTGAAAGCGGCGCCCTGACAGGCATTGCCAAGAGTGTAGAAAATAACGAGGAGGGTAATATTTGAACATCGCACACCGATTGTCAGGAAAACCCCGTACAGGGCGATAAGAATCCCCATAAGCCATAGAGCTCGGCGAGGGTCGCTACGGAACAGTTTATCTCCTACCTTTCCAGCAATGGGAATAGCTACAAGGGCAGCACTCCAGCTAACAGAGATGATCCAAGCCCGTTTGAATGCCCCATAATCGTAAACTTCTTCCAAAAGAAGAGACATGGTTGCCGGTACTGCCACTAGGGCGAACCCCAAAACACCTATACCGACAACAAGATAGTAGAAAGAACGAACATTCTTGAGCCGTTGGAAAGCCGACGATAATCGTACCGGTGGATCTTCTTCTTCTTTCTCAAGACTTTCTCCAAGAATTGCATCCTGTTCATATTTCCCGCGTTTGGGTTCTTTGAGAAGAAATATTGCTACGACAAGTATCAAAGCGGGAATAGCGAAAATATAGAAAGCTATACGCCAGTCATCGGGTCCATCACCGGCGAGCATCACAATCCCACCGGCAATAAAAGGTCCGATAACCTGACCGGTAGGTCTTCCCAATGCTTCAGCTGCGAAGATTCGAACTCGGATCCCAATAGGGTACTGATCAGCTATTAACGAAGGAGATATCGGGATTTTCGCGCCTGCTCCAAGTCCAGAACCAGCACGACCTATAGCCATCTGGAAAGCGTTCTGAACCGTTCCCGTAAAAGCCGTCAATCCAGCCCATACACCTGTCGCGATTGAAAGTACGCTGAGGCGGCGGTAACGATCAGATAACCATGCGAAAGGAATAGTTGAAAGGACAAGTACAACTCCTCCGAAACTTCCGAGACCAAGAAGCATAGTGTCTGAAATGTTTAAGCTTTTTTGAATATCGGGGCCGAGAACAGTTATCGCTACACGGTCAAATTCCTCAACGACAGAGAGAAGAAGCAACACAATCATCATTGGTTTTCCACCTTCGCGGACACCGTCACGGAAACTCATTTCGTCGTCTCCGACGCCGGGGAGAAGATCATCAGGGAGAACGACTTCTTCAGATTCGGCTTCTAAAGCAGCGCGACGCGCTTCTTCTTCTTCAAGAATGGTGGCAGTTATACTCGCAGTATCATTTGTCTCTTCAACTTCGCTCATTACCCCCCTCACATTCCTCTAGAAAATATCCGCAATCGTAGTAGGCCATGAAAATGGCAACACATTGATGGTATGCCAAAAATGCGTTGTAGGACAAAAAGAAACCAAAGTGATTACTCGGCTAAGAGCACATATCTCGCGGTGAAAGAGTTGCGAACAGAAGCAGGAAATGCGATTCTCAAGTTATGGCTTCACAACCTGACTTCATCCAAATAAACGATCTCTTACAACCACAATTCCCTGAAGGAGTAGAAGAAGCTCTAAACGCTGCAGAAGCAGAAGCCACAACTATCAATTGGTCAGTGAACGCTGTGAAGGAACAAGCAGCTAACAAAACAGGATTAAATGACTTTGGCGATGACCTCATAGAGGAACCATTAGAACTCCTGACTGGAATCGGAGATTCTATTGAAACTTTCCGCCCTTCAGGAAAAGTAAGTTTCTGGAACACCCTCGTCGCCAATGCCACTCAAAGACTCCTATTAGTTGATTACATTAAACGAAACCCTGAAATACATGAGATAGAGATCAAAAGACCCATAATTATTGCTGGGCAACCACGAACAGGAACAACACACCTCCATAATCTCATAGCCGCCGATCCGTCACTTCGATCACTCCAATACTGGGAATCATTAGAACCAGTGCCACCCAGAGAAGAACAAGGCAAAGAATTTTCCGTTGACCCAAGATACCAACGAACAGAAACGAACTTAGCTGGACTGAACTACGCACTTCCTCACTTCCGCCGAATGCATGACATGTATGCCGCCCACGTCCATGAAGAAATCCAATTAATGATGCCTGCCTTTGGAAGCATGCTTTGGGAAACAACGCTATGCGATGACCGTTACCGAGACTGGTACATAAGAACGGATCAAACACCCTGGTACCAGTGGATGAAAACCGTTCTCAAAGTCTGCACGCACATAGGCGGAGGACAAAGATGGATTCTCAAAAGCCCACAACACGTTGAACAATTCCAACCACTGCTAACCACTTTCCCTGATGCAACTTTTCTTTGCACCCACAGGGACCCAGTTTCTGTCGCACAATCACTATCAACGATGATCACCTATACGGCGAGGACATATACCAAACCTCAACACCTACGAGACGTTGGCAGGTATTGGATTGAACGAAGCGAAACCATGTCCCGAAGAGGCGCTGAAGACCGGCACATACTTCCATCATCACAAGCAATGGATGTCCGCTTCCACGAATTCATGGCCGACGATGTCGCCATGGTCGAACGCATTTACGAATTCGCCGGTCAACCATTCACTCAGCAAGTACAAGACGCGATGAATGCATTCATGCAGGAACATCCACGAGGCAAATACGGTCGACTCACATACGACATTACCCAATTCGGATACGACAAAGCAGAAAGAAAAAAAGCCTTACAGTTTTACATAAACCAGTTTGGATTACGAGAAGAAAATCCGTAATCCAACAAGCGGTAGTTACCGCACTAAATCAGTGACGTGTGCAACTACATCGTCAATTGCAACGAGGTTCGTTTCACCGTCTTTGCGCGGAGTTACTTCAACAACGCCATCAGCGATTCCTTTTGGCCCGATGGTAACTCGAACCGGAACACCAATTAATTCCGCATCAGCGAACTTCACTCCAGGGCGCGCATCCCGGTCATCAAGTAGAACCTCTATTCCTGTGCCAGTAAGACTTCCATAGATTTCTTCAGCTATGCGCATACTTTCGTCGTCTTTTACTTGCACAACGGTGATAACGACATGGAAGGGAGCTACTGAAACAGGCCAAACTATTCCTTTATCATCATGGTGTGTTTCAACAATGGTAGCCATCGCTCTCTCAATACCTATACCGTAGCTACCCATCACTAAGGGCTTGTTCACACCATTTTCGTCCAGGACCTTAGCTCCGAAAACTTCAGCGTACTTTGAACCAAGTTTAAAAATATGACCTGACTCTATAGTGGAAACGAGATCCAGTTCTCCTCCGCAACTCACGCATGCTTCACCAGCTTGCACTTCGCGCAGATCCAACCATTCACTGACGTTAATGTCACGTTCAATGTTGACACCAGAAAGGTGGTAGTCATCTTCGTTGGCTCCCGTTGTCATATTCGTACGACCGTTTAGGGCATGATCAGCCAGTACCGGCAAATCAGCAACCCCTACGGCTCCTAAAGACCCGGGGAAAGCTCCAAGATTTTCCATCGTTTCATTTTTTGAAGCCGGTCGAAGGTTAACGGCTTGTGTAGCATCCGCTAGTTTTTGCTCATTGATCATGTGATCACCTCGAACAAGAACCAATGTGACCTGCCCATCGATCATGTACACCATGGTCTTTATCTGTGTTTCACTTGGATAACCAATTTCAGCAAGGGCAGCTATGGTTCGGATTTCAGGAGTGGAGAATTTTTCTACAACTTCAGGTCCTGATTCGTCAACGATGTCAGATAATTCAGAAACCGCTTTTTCAATATTTGCTGCGTAACCGCATTTCCCGCAGATAAGTACGTCATCTTCACCTGATTCAGCCCGAACCATGAATTCGATACTGTCGGAACCACCCATATTCCCTGACGAAGCTTCTACCGGAACGACATCCAGGTCAAGGCGTTCAAAGATCTTTATATAAGCCTGGTGTTGCTTCTCGAAAGCTTCATCCAGTCCGCTTTCATCAACATCGAACGAGTAGGCGTCTTTCATGGTGAACTCTCGAACACGCAACAACCCACTCTTCGGGCGGGCTTCATCACGGTATTTTGTATGAATCTGATACCACATTTGCGGCAGTTGCTTATATGAAGAAATTTCATTAGCGACTGTGGCGAAAATCTCTTCGGCCGTAACCCCTAACGCTGCTTCGCTCCCGTGACGGTCCTCAAGCCGGAACATGATCTCTCCCATTGATTCCCAACGACCGGATTCTTTCCAAATAGAAGAAGGTTGCAAAGTCGGCATTTGGACTTCCTGACCGCCGATAGCGTCCATCTCATCTTCTACGATCTGAATGATTTTTTTACGAACCCGAAACGCTAAGGGAAGAAGCGTGTAATGCCCGGAATGTAATTGGCGAATAAACCCTCCTCGGACAAGCAATTGATGACTTATAGCTTCAGCGTCAGCGGGAGCGTCACGCAACGTTGGGGAAAAGAAAGAAGTCCATCTCATATCTTGCAAGCGTAGTTGCCAGAATCACCATTGGATAACCTTTTATCATGCTTCACAGATTCGTAAGGGTTACCGCCCTCATAGCCACTGCGATAACCGTCATGTCTTTAATTGCTTGCGGCGATGACATGGACACGTCAGAAGTAGTCAAAACCAGTGAAACACAGGAGTCAGCACCAGTAAACGCTGTATCGGTTGACGGGTCAATAGTTCCTATAGAGAGCTTCAATTCAAAGCCCACGGTTCTCTGGTTCTGGGCTCCGAATTGAGGGCAGTGCCGTTCAGAAGCTCCTGCGGTCGCAGAACTTGAAAAAATCTATGGGGAAGAGGTTCAATTTATAGGGGTGCCAAGCAGAGGACGGCTTAAAGAAGTACAGGAATTCATCTCTGCAAATTCCGTGGATGGCTTCCCCCATGTCTTTGATGAGAACCTGGAAATCTGGCGGAACTACAAAATACCATCCCAACCAGCTTGGGTTTTCGTAGATAGGGAAGGAAACAAAGAACGGGTTCTTGGCGGCTTAAACATAGGGAACCTTAGATCTCGAATAATTCTTCTCACCAAAAGCTGATCCGAATCATAGAGTGGCTCCCAATCCCATTGGCTAGAATGGTGATGTGGCTTTAACCATTACCATTCCAAGACCAGATGATTGGCACGTGCATTTACGAGATGGGGAGATGCTCGATGCTGTCATCGGATACACGTCACTGCGTTTCCGCTATGCGATGGTGATGCCAAACCTCACCACTCCCATAGCGACAACAGATCAAGCTGTTACCTACCGGAATCTCATCAATGACGCGACGCCGCCCGAGTCACCGGATTTCCACCCGTTGATGACCTTGTATTGCACAGATCAACTAGAAGTACAAGACCTACTTCGCGGCCACAAAGAAGAAATTGTAGAAGCAGTGAAATACTATCCAGCTGGCGCCACCACGAATTCTCAATCCGGGGGTTCATCAATGATGGATTACTCACATATTTTCGAATCTATGCAAGAACATGGGATCCCGCTCCTCGTGCATGCTGAATCAACGAACCCCAACATTGATATTTATGACCGAGAAGCCGCTTTCCTTGAACAAGAACTTCAAGACATTTGCAACAATTTCCCTGAAATGAAAATAACGGTAGAACATATCTCCACCAGCGCAGGAGTTGACTTTGTCAACGCTTACGAAACACTAGGAGCGTCAGTTACCCCCCATCACCTCTCCCGGAACAGGTCCGATATGATCTCCCCAGCTTTCCACGCAGACCTATTCTGCAAACCAGTAATCAATTCAGAAAACGATAGACAAACTCTCGTAAGCACAGTCACAAGTGGAAACCCTTCCTTCTTCTTAGGAACGGATTCAGCGCCGCATCCAACAAAAGCGAAATACGGGAAAGAAGCAAAGGCAGGAATTTTCAATGCAGCTTATGGATTGGAAGTCGTAGCAGAAATCTTCGCCTCCGAAGACAAGATCGATCAACTCCCAGCTTTCACATCAGAGAACGGCGCTGCTTTCTACGGGTATGAACCATCAGAGGAGCAACTGGTTCTAACCCGTGAGCAAGTAGAAATAGAGGTAGCGACGCACCTTTCAACCCAGAGTGGCAAAGAAGTAGTTCTTTTCGGAACTGAAGAAGCATCCCATTGGACAATAAAGGCAAAAACTGATTAAGAATCAGTAGTTCGATAGTCCCCGTACTTTTCATCCCGGTCGCTTAACGCCCCGGTCAAACCCTTGTCTTTTATCTGCCCTAAAAATTCTTGCATTGATTCTGTGTGAATCCCTAAAGAACAAAGTTCGGTTCCGGCTCGGATACCTGTCCTGATTCCCATAACTTCCATTTGCCGATGCACGACTCTTTTATTTAACTGTGTTAGATCAGTTGGGGTTTTGGTGATGCGTTGCGCTATTGCTAAAACTTCTTCTTCTAGTTGCTCAGCGGGGAAAGCCCGGTTCGCCCAACCTTCAGCCACTGCCTCTACTCCAGTGATTGAATCTCCAGTCATCATCATTTCCATTGCCCGTCTCATTCCCAGAAACCAGGTATGGAAATGCATGTCGGGAACCCCGAAACGTGTAGCTGGGTAACCCATTTGAGCGTCTTCAGCGATATAGACAAGATCACAACACGTCGCGAGTTCACTACCACCGGCAAGACAGTATCCATGTACTTGAGCTATAACGGGTTTCGCTAAATCCCAAATGCTCATCCACCCCTCAGTCACATGGCGAGGCCATTGCCCTTCTCCCTCTGCAGTGAAAAATGGGAGTTCATGACCGGCGTTCGCGCCTGCAAGATCATATCCGGCAGAAAATGAAGGACCAGCGCCACGAATAATTGAAACTTTAACATTAGGATCAGTGTCAGCTTCTTGCAATGCTTTAAGGATCGCCCCGCGCAAAGGATGAATGAGAGAATTACGTTTCTCTGGACGGTTCATCGTCAGCCGTCTCACCCCTGGGATCGGATCATCAACCAATAAAACATCAGAAATCGGTGATTCATCAGATGTGGGGTTCTTACCTGTATCGCCATAATCGCTCATAACGCTCTCTCTTCTCATCTTGGTTTACTGACGATCGTAGCCTCTCTTCCCTAACAACCCTAAGAAGAAAGAAGGGGGCGGACTTCTTTCATCCGTTTTTCCGTAAAAAAACCGGAAAACCGATCCGTTTTTCCGGTTTTAGAACCGACTTGATCAGGAAAATCGTGTGTTGGAAAAACGGGATCGTTTTTCCAGACCACGCAGGAATAAATCCAACCCTTTTATGAACTCTCATTGCGTATTCGCTTCGCATCCCGTGCGCGATCAGTAATCCCTAGCTTTGTTTTACGCATCCGAATAGTTTCAGGAGTGACTTCAATGCATTCATCAAAGGCAATAAATTCAAGTGCTTGTTCTAAAGAAAAGATTCGTGGAGGCGTCAAACGAATAGTGTCATCAGAAGCTGATGCGCGAACATTCGTCAATTTTTTCTCTTTCGTGATATTTACGTTCATGTCTTCAAGCCGTGAATTCTCCCCGACAATCATGCCTTCATACACGTCCGTACCTGGGGCGATAAGAAGAGAGGTTCGTTCTTGTAGGGGAGCAATAGCGTATGTTGTAGCTACCCCCGAACGATCAGAGACGACACTACCGGTGGTTCTAGTCCGTAGGTCACCCATCCAAGGCTCATAACTTTCAAAAACATGGTGCAATAAACCCGTCCCCCGAGTTTCGGTAAGGAACTCAGTTCTGAATCCGATTAAGGCACGAGCGGCAACAATGTATTCAAGGCGAACCCAGCCGCTCGCATTATTGGTCATTGTTTCCATTCGGGCTTTGCGACTACCAAGCAACTGAGTTACCGGACCCACATACTCTTCAGGTATATCAATTGTGAGATATTCGGTCGGTTCATGAAGCGCCCCGTCTATCTCTCGTGTCACCACCTCCGGTTTCCCAACAGTCAGTTCAAAACCTTCCCTCCGCATCATTTCCACCAAAATAGCGAGCTGCAGTTCGCCTCTTCCCTGCACTTCCCAAGCATCTGGTTGTTCAGTGGAAAACATGCGAATAGAAACGTTTCCTATCAATTCCTTTTCTAAACGTGCTTTAACGAGCCGAGCGGTGAGCTTATCCCCTTCTTTCCCAGCTAGTGGCGATGAATTTGTCCCTATCGTGACTGAAAGAGTTGGCTCATCGACGGTAATAACAGGTAAAGGTTTCGGATTATCAGGATCAGAAAGTGTTTCGCCAATAGTGATATCTTCAATCCCTGAAATAGCGATCACTTCCCCCGCCCCTGCCGTCTCTACTTCAACCCTTTCTAAATATTTAGTGACGTATAGGTTCGCTATTTGTGCAATGGCAATGTCACCATTTGTTTTACACCACGAAACCTTCGAACCTTTTTTGATGGTTCCATGCATGACACGGCATAACGCTATCCGCCCAACATAAGGAGAAGCATCTAGATTCGTAACCCAGGCTTGAAACGGGTGATCTGGGTCATGGACGGGAGGGGGAATAGTCTCAACTAGCGTGTCAAGCAAAGGTAGAAGATCAGTGCCTGGTTGGTCGAGGTCAGTAGTAGCGATTCCCTCACGTGCATCTGTGTAGATGATAGGGAAATCTATTTGGTCATCAGAAGCATCCAAATCAATGAACAACTCATAGACCTCGTCTACGACTTCAGCGCATCTCTGATCAGGGCGATCAATTTTGTTAATCACTAAAACGACAGGGAGGTCTTGAGAGAGAGCTTTTCGGAGAACGAAACGTGTTTGTGGCAACGGTCCTTCACTTGAATCAACTAGAAGCAGAACACCATCCACCATTTTTAACGCACGTTCAACCTCTCCTCCGAAATCAGCGTGGCCGGGTGTGTCAAGAATATTGATTTTTGTTTCCCCATATTGGATGGCCGCGTTTTTGGCCAGAATTGTGATTCCACGTTCTCTTTCAATATCCATGGAGTCCATGACCCTATCTTGGGTATCTTTGTAGTCATTAAACGCTCCAGATTGGCGGAGCATCCCGTCTATGAGCGTTGTTTTTCCGTGGTCAACGTGTGCGATGATAGCGACATTACGTATCGAATTCTGTGGTTGCATGACCGCACCACAGTACAAGAGTTGATTACCTTTTCCTCAGATACTTACCTTGTCATTTATCAGCGCCAACACTGTCAAGACCTTAATTTCCAATAGTTGATGAAATTCTATCTTTACTGACTCTTATGAATGTTTCGTTTATGGCGATTCAGGTATGTCGTTTACTCATTTGATTGAATGCTATTGCTATCAAAATCCCTGCCGCAATAGTTGTCACTCCACTTGCAGCGTAAATCACATCTCCGGCGATGGCATCATCAATCGTGTCTGTTCCGATCATGCTTCCAATAACATTCAAGGCATACCCGATCCACCAAACTACAAAACCGGCTAACCACAAATTATTTCGTTGCTGACCGGAGTCGCTACTTAGTGCATTCTTCCATGCATCACTAATTACTTGGTAGGGAACGAAAAAGAACATAATCGGGCAAAACCAACCACCGATAGCCCAACCTCGACTCCATCTTCCGCTCTTACCCCATGCTTCAAGGTTCCCAGCGGCTCTCCAAGCCCAGATGATTAAGATAATAGCAAGTGGTATCCCAATTAAGATTTCGAAAATAGTGGAGACTCCCACAAAAGTATCGGCATTATCGATATCGGCCCAGCTAACGTAAGTTCCATTCTTTATGTCATTTATTACAGAGGCTCTATTGGCAAAAGCGATGAGACTTAATAACCCCATTATTGAACTGATAACTGCCAAAATCGAGATCGCTTTACCCAAGCCTCCAAGGTTATATGTAGGTTTAGAATCAGGTGAGTTAGCTATTGAAGGTAGTAACGCTGCTTTTTCTATCTCGTACTCTTCTTCAGAAATAAGATTATCGTTCCGTAACTTATTTAACTTTTCTAGATCTTCCATCCATCCAGACATCTATAAATATCTCCATTCACTCATTCATAAGAGGAAATATGTAACTCCTCTTTTTTGCATGCCACCATGTCTGTGGCAAACTACACATTAGGTCGCAAAAATAGTTTAATGTAAGGTTCTCTTTGAAACACCTTAAGTACGAGGACCTATCTTAAATTTCAAACAGGTAAATCTTTATAGGAGGTTGAATATATGTCACAAACAGATCAATGGATGGATGAGATACGAAAACTTGACCAGCTACGAAACGATAAACTTATTTCTGGAGAAGAGTATGATCGACAGAGAAATATCCTCATGGAGAACCGTGATGCAATAAGTCTGTCTATTGAAGAAGGTGCTGTTGGAGTTTCAGCTTGGGCAAGATTGGGTTGCGCACTCCTAGATGGGCTTTTATTCACGGTGACTTTAGGTATTGGTTGGATTATTTGGGCCTTTACTTTAAACGGTTCAGGGCAAACACCATCAAGAAAACTACTAAACCATACAGTCATTGATCTTGATACTGGCAATCCTATGAAATTGGGAAGAATGTTTTGGATGAGGTATTTCATCGGCACTCTCGTTGCCAATTTCGCATTTCTCTTTACGATAGGAATTCTTTGTTTTATGCCATTTTGGGATAAACGAAATCAAAATATTTGGGATAAGGTCTCAAATTCATTAGTGATCGAAACACCAAAAAACGTTCTCTAA
>JASLWO010000018.1 GCA_030740795.1 Acidimicrobiales bacterium
GATTTGCGATTTGTTCAAAAATGCATGCATGAGTCGTTGCGCCTTAATCCTGCAAGTCCAGTTGCAGTAAGGACCCCCTTATCTGATGTTCACTTATCAGATGGGACGTTTCTGCCCGCAGGTTCACAAGTAACACTTGATCTTATGGCAGCAAATAAAGACAGGGAAGCTTTCGGAATCACCGCACCCGTATATAACCCACATAGAGAAGTGGAAGATGGAATTCCCAGATGGGGCATGAGTTTTGGTGGAGGTACCCATGCTTGCGTAGGGGCAGAACTTGATGGGGGATTGGAAATAGATGAGAGTAGGTCACAGGACCAAGCTTTATATGGGACGGTGCCTATTATGGTTCACGCCCTACTTTCAGCAGGAGCGGTGAGAGACCCAGATCACCCACCCGAATTAGATCCCAATTCCGAGAGGAAACACTTTAGCAGTTATCCAGTTTTGTTTTTAAATTGACAAATCTTTAATGAGTTATCAAGCTAATAAATGTACAAGAGAGAAGTAAATGACTGAAATTATAATAACTAACCCAGATGATGCAAGAGAAGTTTACCGACATAAACAACTCAGGCAAGCTTTATATGATGCCGGCGAAGTAGTTATGGAAGATGTGCTGGTAAATCTACATAGCGACGAGCATCGACAACGACGAAGACTTGAAAATCGTTTATTTAGACGTGAAACATTTTATGAATACGAACGAGAACTATTCCCAGAGATAATTCAAGAAACTGTGGATCCGTACCTTGTGGAAGGGAAAGCGGAACTGGTTGATTTCGGGCATCAGTTGATGATGAACCTTGCAGCTAAAACAGCAGGAGTTGATCGACCGCAGGGAACGTATGAAGAGACGAATAGGCTTTATGACTACATGACTACATTCATTGAAGGAGCTACTTTGGCTTTCTTCACAGGTGATGTTGAAGCGAAAAAGGCTGAGATTCAAGAGAAACTAGAAGCTTTTGATCGTGAATTTCTTGAGCCCGGAATAGCTATGCGCGAAGGGTTGCTGAAGGAATTTGAAGCAGGTGAAATAACGGAAGAAGAATTACCAAGAGATGTTCTACTGGTGTTATTGCGCAATCAGGATAAAATCCCTATGACTAGAGAGTCACTTCGTCGAGAAATAGCGTTCTACTTACTTGCAGGTGCTCATACGTCGGCTACAGCGCTGACAAGGGTTATCCACAATATTTTCAAATGGTTAGAAAGTCACCCTGAAGATGAGAGTAAGGCGTATAACGACAAAGTATTTTTGCAGAGAGCCACGCATGAAACGATCCGCCTACAGCCCTCCTCACCTACAGCGGCTCGTTGGGCGCTAGAAGATATTGAACTCTCTTCAGGTGTGAAAATATCTGAAGGCGACAAGGTGGTTATAGATTTAGAAACTGTTAATAGAAACAAGTCACTATTCGGAGATGACGCTGAAAAATTCAACCCCAATCGAGAACTCCCCGAAGGAGTATCTCCTTGGGGATTGAGTTTCGGCCATGGCATGCATGCGTGTATCGGCCAAGACCTCGCAGCGGGACTTGTATTCGATATTGATTCAACAGAGGAAGAACATCTCTTTGGGCTGGTTCCTGTAGCAGTACAGACTCTGTTTCTTAACGGGTGTAGCCCTGACCTTAGCAACCCGCCTGAAATGGATGATTCGACTACTCGACCATATTTTGGAAAATACCCTGTTGTTTTCAAACGGGAAATTGAAATAAGGAAATCTAGTTAAAAAAAAGATTAAACCATATAAGTGGGAGAAAATGGAAACTATACGCGATCTTGTACCGCCACCTCATATCCAGGGGATAAAACATTTCGTTGATTATGCTTTGGTTGATGAAATTCTAAAATCCAAAGATTTCCGTCAAGGTTCTCATCAAGAAAGCCAACCTTTTTTTGGTGATTCTTTACTTACGATTGACCATGACGTTCATTTTGAGAGGCGACGACTTCAAGCCCCCCTATTTCGGAAAGAAGCTTTGGAGTATTATGAGCGAGAAGAATTACTTCCATTAATAGATAAAGCTTTGGAAGAGTCTAAAACAAACATGGATGAAGATGGTGTGGTTCGAGCCGATTTGTGCGCGCTGATTCGAACTATGCTGGCACGAATTTCAGCGGTCACAACAGGCATTGATGGAGTAGATACTCCTGAACGCACAGACGCATTTAGAACATACATCGAACAACTTGGAACCGGAGCAACGGTCGAATGGTCTGTTGAAGACCATGACGACGTAATTAAGAGAATCCTTGAAGTGCGAGCAGAGTTTGTTAAAGAATTTTATGGACCATCGGTTGAACGAAGAATCAAGATAATAGATAAATTTAAAGACGGAGAAGTGGAAGAGGAAGAATTACCCAAGGACCTCTTAACGTTGATGTACCTGCATTGGAATGACAACTGGGATGAGGAGTTGCCACTTCGGGAAGCTACTTTGTACCTTGTTGCTTCTAGCCAAACCACAACCCACGCTCTACCCCATATGATGATCCACCTTCACGAATGGTTTCAAGAACACCCAGAAGATTATGAGAAAAGGTTTGATAGGGACTTTCTGAAACAAGCTGGGCACGAAGCAATTAGATTGCACCTCCCATCTCCTGCTTTGTTACGGATAGCGCTAAAAGATGTCACGTTAAGCGACGGAACCAATATTGCTGAAGGTGAACGAGTAGCCTGCCTATTCACCCCAGCCAACAGGGACAAAAGTGTATTTGGAGACGACGCACGATCCTTTAACCCTTATCGGGAGACTCCTAACGTGAAACCTTGGGGTTTCGCATTCGGCGGAGGGGAACATACATGTATCGGTAGAACACTTGTAACTGGTCTATCTGCTCGAACTGACAATGACGAAGGAACTGATGGAACCCTCGTGAATATAGCTTTAGCGTTATACAAGGCGGGGATAGAGATAGACCCTTCAGATCTTCCCACCTACACCGAGTTAAGCTTCCATGACTCTTATGGCAGGTTCCCAATACTTCTAACAAATGTATGACCATGGTTAACTGATGAAAGACAAAGAATTCCATCTAAAAGTTGATAACGAGATTTGTCAGGGAACCGGTTATTGCGTTCGGATCTCCTCAGATTTGTTTTCAATTAATGGCAGAGAAACCGCTCAAGTTCTTATTCCTCACCCTTCTCATAATTATCAGGAAGATATCCTTGAAGCTTCAACTCTTTGTCCCACACGAGCTATAACTTATTAAGACAGAAAAATTTCCTTAGCTTTGTTTAGCTGCGCTGAACTGGTCTAGCAACTCGTCTGTTCCAAGTGTGCTGCCATCTCCCTTTCCTATGGTGATTGCAGGCCAATGACCATCTGCGAAGATTACAAGGACAGTAACTCCTTCAGGTCCGGCGATCAAAGGACCGTACCCCTTATTGGCAAGACCAATCCTTATGTCACCAGGATAAAGCCATTTCCCGCTTACTTTTTGTGAACCTTCTAAAATTATCTCAGAATAATCACAGGCATGAGTGTGCACTTCAACTCTACAATCAGGCGGAAAGTAAGCTTTGAAGACCGTTGGCGAAGAATCAAGGGATGGCAGCCCAATGCGATACGAACTAGTTTCAACACCAGTTGCTTCAATAACGACCTCTCCCAATTGATCCCACGATGTGACAACATGTCCTTTACGGTTAAGTTCATCTTCTATTGATTGAGGCGATTGTTGTGCAGCTTCCACTTTTGCCTACCTATCCTTCAACTTTTTTGTAAACCATCCAAAGGTCATGGAACATTCGGCTCGTCTCAACCGTACAATCAAGAACTTTTTTCCTAGCTTCGCCAGTTATCGCATACTCAGATACGAGCTCTATTCCTTCGTCTCCATGGCCTTCGTCAGCAATGATATGCATGCTCCAGAAGATAAGATCGTCGTCAGACATCCCGTAGTTCTTTTTTAGAGCGTTAACGATTCTTGTAAATGTTTCCGGAACAAAGGATTCTAAGCCGATTCCTATCGCTGAGAGCGGAACAAACCAATCTCGGCAAAGCCCCATGAATTCAAAATATTCTGTCAATCTTCGCCCATCTGGTAACTGATTGGTCTCTTTGATCACCTCAGGGTCAGAATTTAGAGCACTAGCGAATCTAAGTAGTAGATCTGGGTGGGCATCGGTTTGTGTTTGGTATCCAGTGCACTCTTCAGCAAGATTTTTAACAAGACTTGTTCGGACAGTTTCATGGGGGCACCTTACGTAAATCGCACCAATCCATGGAAGCATTTTTGAGATATGAAGATAGAACTGCTCCGTAAACAGTTGCAATTGAGGGATCGTTACAGTACCTGCTTCCAATTCTTGGACAATTGGATGATCTTTCATACCTCGCCCGGGTTTAGAACATTCATCTCTAATGAGTTTTACAAAAGCGTCTGGTGTCAAATGTTCAAGTTCTTCGCCAACTGCATGTAATGAATCAATAGACATGGTCTCTAACCCTCCGGCTTAATTATCAATATCTTATTTGGAAAGTTACGCTCTCACCAGATGAACGTAATAATTTCTGTGTAAACGGTAGTTGCGATTCAAAGTGTGGTCTGTCAGGATGTACTTCTCTGAAAGGATTTTTAATGGAAACTGGTCGAATTCTGGAAGAACCGTATTCTTCGTTAGTTGCTGAAGCTAAAGATTTAGCTGAATTAGTAGAGCCTTTCTCATTTGTCGCTGACGAGAGTAGCGTTTTGCACGAACCAACCCTCGCCGCTCTTCGTGGAAGCAGCCTTTGTGAATTGATGGTGCCAGCTCACTTTGGAGGTCGGTTCAAAGTTGTGGACCCGCTTGCTGTCTGCCTAGTCCGGCAAACTCTCATGAAATCATCTTCTCATTTGGATTCGCTCTTTGCTCTGCAAGGAATTGGAAGCTATGCAATTAGCAGAGCGGGATCAGATGAGCAATGCCGTAAATGGCTTCCAAAGGTTGCCTCTTGTGAATCTTTGGCGGCACTCGCTTTGACAGAACCTATAGCGGGTTCGGATTTAAAGGGAATACAAACAACAGTGTTCGAAAAAAACGATGAACTTGTGCTTAACGGGTCAAAGTCATTTATTTCTAATGCTGGTTTCGCTGATTTTTATGCCACTTTAGCTCGAGAAGATGACCTGTATTCCATGATCTTAGTTCCCGCAGATGTAGAAGGAATATCTATTCAGCAATCTGAGGAAATAATAGCACCTCATGTTTTAGGTGAAATAGAATTCAACAATGTTTTACTACCAAGTACTTCTCGTATAGGTGAGAAAGGCGATGGTTTTCGCCATGTGCTAGCGACTCTTTCTGTTTTTCGTATATCTGTTGCAGGTGCTGCAGTCGGTCTCATGGAAGGAGCTTTAGAAGAAGCAGTTCGTCACACTAGAGAACGACATCAATTTGGGAAACCGCTAGCAAAACATGGGCCAGTAGCTACTTTGCTTGCGGATTCCTGGTCAGACTTAGAAGCAGCACGAATGCTTACGTACCACACAGCATCATTGGCTCGAGAAAACCCCGAAGAAATTCTAGATCTATCTTCTCTTGCAAAATTAAATGCTACCGAAGCAGCAACGAGAGTTGTTGACCGATGCGTACAATCAATGGGGAGATGGGGTCTAATAAAAGGTTCAAAAATAGAAAAATATTACCGACAGGCTAGACCTATGCGCGTTTATGAAGGAGCGTCTGAAGTTCTCCGGTTAGGCATAGCTTCCCGATTACTACGGGAGATTACTTAACGATGGACTTTGATTTGAGTGACCACGTCAGCATAGTAACGGGAGCAAGTAAAGGACTTGGGAAAGCCATGGTTGAAGCTTTGGTGGAGGAAGGCGCATCAGTTTTCGCCGTCGCTCGAGATAGAGATAAACTGCAGGAACTCGAAAACCAAAATCCTGAAAGTGTAAGAATAGAGACTTTTGACTTTTCGGATCCTAACTCACTCTCTCGGATTCTTAAGAAAGCTGTTGAAGAATTTGGAAGAGTAAATTCCATCGTCAACAACGCAGGGATTGCGCCCGCTAGCGATTCTTTGCAAACTGAAACTTCAGAATTTGAAAATGTTTTCAAAGTTAACCTCCTCGCACCTATGGTGATTTGTCAGGCAGCGGCGCAGTATTTCATTGATACAGAAACAACAGGGTCAATTGTTAATATTTCCTCTACCGCTGGTCTCAAAGGCAAGTCGAACCTAGCAGCATATTCTGCTTCTAAAGGTGGAATGCTTCGCCTCACTGAATCGCTATCGGCTGAATGGGCTCGGCATGGGGTTAGAGTAAATGCTATAGCCCCAGGGGCATTCGAAACTGATGCACAAAAAGCTGTTCTGGAAAACCAAAAAATTTTAGATGCGAGATTACGGAAAATACCTGCCCGCCGCATGGGAAAGCCGAAAGAGATAGGACCACTTGTCTGTTACCTAGTTTCAGACTTATCATCATTTGTAACAGGGTCAACCTTTGTCATTGACGGTGGTGAAGTGGCGAAATTATAACACTGGGAGGAAATGTAATGGGAAATGTGAATCATGCTTTAACAGGAAGTGAAGTACTCCACTCCGGCGAGATTGCAGCAATGTCTTCAAAATTCGCAGAAGGTTACGCCCGGGTACGAGAAGTAACAGACTCTGACAGCGCATGTCCGGCTTGGGCAAAAGCAATGTACATGGCATGTGCTGCTGCAGTAAGAGGCCAACGTGACCTGCTTGAGCGCGAAATATCTCGTTCCCGTGATCTCGGACTTAAATTATCAGATGCTCGCGGTGCAGCATTAGCAGTGCTGATTAGCCGCGGAGAAGGAGTATACAAAAAATTTAGTTCCGCTGTTGACTCAGCGTTTGGTACCGAAATTGAACTCACTGATGCAGAATCACCGGAATATGCGATAGATCGACAAGGAGCTTTGGATTATTTCACTAGTTATTTTGGATTTGTCCCAAATTACATAGAACTAATGGCAGACGAAGCACCTCGAGCGCTTGAAGGATATGTACTCATGCGAGAATGGTCACTGGCAGAGAACACTCTTGAAGCTAAGCACGTTGAATTGTTGCTTTGCACCATAAACGCGTCAGAATTTTCATCACGATTCGTTAACGTTCACGCTAATGGAGCCAGAAATGCAGGAGCTACTGAAGCAGAAATCGTAGAATCAGTGATCTGCGCAATTCCAATTTCCGGAGTGGCCTCATGGCTTCCCGGCGCAGACGGAATCATGGAAGGACGACAGGGTTAAATTAAAAATCAATTGAATCTAACTTCACTACCTGTTTAACGATCTGTCCATTACGGATAACTACAGTATCAAACCCACTGCTGATCGAATCATCAGAAGTTATTCGCCATTTGAACGAGGCAATTTCACCAACTACTTCAGGTTCGCCAAATTCAATAATAGCACTTCCCATGCGATCGGGAACTGTTTCAAAATAAGCAGTTATTTGAGTGATTCCCGCATACTTTTCCGTTTCCCTTTCTATAACTGCCGATTCAGAGTAGTCATAGGCCATTGCGGTGGGGTCACCCGACAAAACTGCCTCAAGATGATGTTTGATGACGGCAAGTGTTTCGTAATTAATCTGTTCCTCTGGCATACGAACACCCTGCCACGTTATTGTTACGGTAACAAGACACAACTTTGGTTAGAGACTGGAAATAGATTTGCCTACTGAAAATGCATATTGGTCTAAATCGGGTGCATCTAGAATCATCGCAGTCTGCACGACATGTATTGGGTTGGGTGCGCTTCTGGGTTTTCTCCCCGGATATCTGGCTACGACGATAGGTGATGACCTTCAAATTTCCCGGGGGGAGGTGGGGCTTCTGGTAAGTATTTATTTTGGGTGCACGGGTGTAGGTTCAAAGCTAGCTGGGAGAGCGGCAGAGAAGTTTGGGGCGAGAAATGTAGTAGTAGCGGATATGGTGGCGGTTGCTTTAGCAGCTTTTTTCAGTGCTCTGATCGGGAGTTATTGGGCACTATTCGTTGCTACCGTCGTAGGTGGATTTGGCTATGCACTCTCCAACGCAGGAACAAACGTCATAATCGGAAACAATGTTCCCAGTGATCGACTGACATTAGCCATGTCTACGAAAACTGCAGGGGTGCCTATTATGGCCCTTGTCCTAGCTGCATTAGGTCCATGGGCAGCTACCAAGACAAGTTGGGAAATGGTAACGATGGTTGCAGGATGTTTAGCCGGGGCAACTGCGATAGCTGCAATGATCTACCTACCTGATGACCGTCCCACCCTTTCAAAACAAAGAACATCGGCTAAGTTGCCGAAGGGCTTCGCCTTATTTTCTTTAGGGGCTTTTTTGCTGATAGCTGGTTCTCAACCGATTTATTCATGGATCGTGGCGTACATGGAAGAGTCACTGAATACAGCGCCTTCACTCGCAGGGCTTGTCTCTGCTGCAGCTTCAGCATGTGGTGTCTTATATATGGTCATTAATGCATCTCGTGTCGACAGAATTGGAGCTGGGAAGCGTATAAAAAGAATAGCCACTTTGCATTTTTGGATAGTGATTGGAATCTTAGGTGTGTCACTAGGAGCAATCTGGGGGCTCTGGGTCGTGGTCATCGGAGCTGTAGTTAGCGTATCTGTTCAATTGGCTGCGATTGGCACTTTGCATGCCGCGGTTGTGGACAGAGCTCCGAATAATGTTGCCAAGGCAACAGGGTCCATGATGACAGGATATTATCTCGGGGCATTGGCGTCTCCAGCTGCTTTCGGATGGTTGGTAGATGCAACAGGAACATTTACTTACAGCTGGCTAGGATCTGCGTTATTGATAACAATGGCAATACCAGTATGGAATGCAGCTGGAAAGATAGGGGAGGTAAAGGACAGATGACGAAAAGGCTCACGGGTAAAGTTGCGGTGGTAACGGGAGCAGCATCCGGAATCGGAGAGGCGATTGTTAAGCGTTTCGATGAAGAAGGCGCTCAAATAGTTATGGGGGATATTCAACGTGATCTTGGCGAAAAGATCTCTGCAGAAATTAGTGAAGAATCAATTTATGTTGATTGTGATGTAACTCAAGAACACGATGTAGAAGCTCTTTTGCAGGCAGCTGTCCAGACTTTTGGAAGAATTGATGTCCTAGTTAATAATGCAGGAATAGTTGGCGCACGAGGACCAATAAGTGAGATACCAGCTGAAGAATTCTATGCGACGATGGATGTTCTTCTCACTGGAACGTTTTTTGGTATGAAGCATGCTTCGCGAATCATGCAACCCCAAGGAACTGGTTCAATCATAAACTTGGCGAGTACAGCAGGTGTGCAGGGCGGATTGGGTCCTCACGTTTATGCGGCGGCAAAACACGCAGTTGTTGGGTTGACGAAAAATGTCGCAGCGGAACTCTGCCGATTCGGAATACGCGTTAATTGTATAGCGCCAGGATCAACCGCTACTCCGTTAGTAGCGAAAGCTCACCTAGATGACCATAGTGCTATTGAAGAAGTTGAATATAGATTGAAAAAATCATCACCTATAAAAGGGCGTCCTGGTATGCCTATAGATGTTGCAAACGCTGCACTTTATTTAGCTAGTGAGGAATCTGGTAATACCAATGGACATTGCTTAGTAGTGGATGGTGGCTTAACAACTGGTTCGTCGGCGGAGGACCCTCCCTACTCAGAGGTACTACCATTTATGCGCGAATCCGGTAAAACAGGAATCTGAGATGAACATAGGATCAATCCCCGCTAAATGGGCAGAATTAACACCCGATAAAGAAGCAGTAATTGATGCGACAACTGGAACTCGTTATACGTATTATGATCTGGAGAATCATGTACAGCGTCTTGCTTGCGCGTTTATAAATCAAGGTTTAGTGAAGGGGGAGAGGATAGCAGTTCTTAGCCAGAACTCATTTGAATATCTCGCTGTCTATTATGCATGTGCTCGAACAGGGTTGGTTGCACAAGCACTTAATTGGCGCCTCTCAGTAAGTGAATTGGAACGACTATTAGTTAATGGGAAACCTTCCGTTTTCATTTCTCACAAAGATTTTAGTAATGAAGTTGGTGAACTAAAGAAGAGCGCCAAGGGAATTGAGGTTTGGCTTGAATACGGTGATGGAAGTGACGGGTCGTACGAGAAGCTAATTGAAGTTTCTCATGGGTTGGTTGAAGTAGGAATACCAGTGGGGGGAGAAGACCCTTTTCTCATTCTCTACACGGGAGGAACGACAGGTGAAGCTAAAGGAGCTCTCCATAGTCATAATTCCGTTTGGTTTGGGATGCTGAATCAAACAATTGCTGAACGTATAGTTCCATGGGATGTGTACATGCTTACCGGGCAAATGTTCCATATTCCTGTGGTTCTAGCAATGAATTATCAGGCTCATGGCTGCCCGGTTGTTTTAATGAATTTTGATGCCCAACTAGCACTCCAATTAATCCAGAAAGAGAAGGTTTCTGCATTCCTGGGAGTGACAACGATGCTCAACTGGATGATGGCTGTTGAAGATTTTGAAAAGTATGATCTTTCCTCGTTGCGTAACATTCAATATGGCGGGGGTCCGATGCCCAGCAGAGTCATCAAAGAGGCACTTGAAAAATTTCCTTGCTCGCTTATTCAGGGATATGGACAGACTGAAGGCACAACTATGACATTTCTTTCTCAGGAAGACCATGCCCTTGCAATAAATGATGGCATGAACACCGAGAGGCTAACCTCATGTGGTCGTGAGGGATTTGTTACTTCAGTACGGTTAGTTGATTCCGAGGGAAACGAAATTCCTAAAGATGGGAAAACGAAGGGCGAAATTATAGTTAAATCCCAAGCAAACATGATCGGTTATTTTGAAAGGCCTGATCTTACCGCTGAAACGATAAAAAATGGTTGGATGTGGACTGGAGATTTAGCAACATGGGATGAGGATGGCTATTTTTTTATCGTTGATCGTTCGAAAGACATGATCATTTCCGGTGGGGAAAATATATATTCAGTGCAAGTGGAAGAAGCTATCGCTAAACATCCGGCTGTGCTTGAAACTGCAGTGATCGGGATTCCAGATGATGAATGGGGTGAGTCTGTCAAAGCTTTCGTAGTTCTTAAACCAGAAATGAATGCCACTGAAAATGAAATCATAGACATAGCAAGGAAGAATTTAGCAAGCTATCAAAAACCTAAAAGCGTTGATTTCGTCACTGAGCTCCCTAAAGCACCAACTGGAAAAATTTTAAAACGTGAATTGCGAGAGCCTTTTTGGAAAAATGATGACAGGAATGTTTAGAACTCAGTACCTATGAGTAAGCCCTTTAGGTAGACGCAATTTTGGGTGCTTCCGTTATCCCTTTTGCTTCTAATTCCTCTTTAATCATGTCACGGAGGACAAACTTTTTAACCTTTGATGCTGACATGGGGTATTCCTCAATGAAGCGTATGTATCGAGGTACCCGATACGTTGCTATCTGACCTCGACAGAAATCTATTATTTCTTGTTCTGTCGTTGTGGACCCCGGTTTAAGTTGGATATATGCGGCGGGGACTTCTACGTATTTCGCGTCAGGGGCAGCAACTACCTGAGCCATATCTATATCTGGGTGGGTGAGTAAGTATCCTTCAACTTCTGCTGCTGCAACGTTTTCACCACCTACCTTCAACATGTCTTTGAGTCTTCCAACAAAAGTCACACGTCCATCTTCGTCTATGTTGGCAATGTCACCTGTTCGGAAGTACCCCCTTTCATCGAAAACTTGTTCGGTGAGTTCGGGCTCTCTGAAGTAGCCATCAAACATGTTCGGTCCTGTCACCCAAGCTTCACCAGTACTGCCAAAGGGGAGCACTTCGCCTGTTTCGGGGTCGCGAACCTCGGCTTCCATACCGGGCATCGGTAATCCTCCGGTAGTCATCCTTACGTCTTCAGGGTCGTCTAGTTCTGAGAGAGATAGGAATGCGCAGACCTCTGTCATGCCGAAGCAACTAACAACTGTGGCATTGGGTACCATTTTTTGCATTTGGCGCAATCGTTCTTCAACTCCAGATGACATAACTAACCTTAATGAACTTAGGCAGTCTTCTGTTCGGTCAGGGTGGTTGAGGATAGGCATCCAGATAGTTGGGAAACCTGGCATTGAAACAGTGCATTTGCCATCACGCAATTGAGATAAAGCTACTGCCGGGTCAAAAAACCCTGGGTGATAATAAGTGCACCCTGCATAAATCGAAGCTATAACGAAGCCCACACCTCCAATGTGAAACATCGGTAGAGCAGTCCAAAAGCTGTCATCCGATGTTAATTTCATGCGCTTCCGAGTTGATTCTGCATACCGAAGAAACGATTCATGGCTCATCATCGCACCTTTGGGCATTGCAGTGGTGCCTGAAGTGTACATAATGACGCTTGTGCTTCTCACACGAACGGCCTGTTGTCTTTCTTGGATATCATTTTCGGAAATGCTTTCAACTAAATTAGAAAAGGATTGCATGTCTAGTATGGAGGGATGTTCATTCTTGCCTAAGGAGACAAGGTGTTTTAGATTAGGTGCTTCAACAAGATCTAGAGTTGAGTCTTCGCAGGAATCAAGCTCAGTGAATGTCTCCTGGATCACCGATATAAAGTTTGTACCATTTGATGGCTGTGAAGAAAATAGGACTTTTATACCTGCGTGAACAATGACTTGGCGTAGTTCTGTCGGTTTGAAACGACCATTGATTGGTACTGCGATAGCTCCAATTTTTGCTGCTCCTAGAATGATTGAAATTGTTTCAACGCATTCATGTAAGAAGTAACCAATTCTGTCTCCGGATTCAACGTTAAGTGCCAAAAGTCCCTTTGCATAGAATTGTGCTCGTTCTGCTAAAGATCTGTAGGTGTCAGTTGATTCGGGAAATATGATCGCTGGCTGATCTTCATATTCATCGGCGCGCATGTCAATCAAATCGCCGAGCGTCGTTACGTTTATCCATTTGTGCTCTTCGTCCATTCTTGAACGATACTTCATCGAGAGAATTATCATCAAATAACAAACTTTTAGTTCAATACCATTGTTTTTGATGACCTGAATATTACTGGAAGCGATAATTCAAGAGATTGGATGCGGCCAGCGCTGCTGGCATGCCTATCTCAATTCCTCGCTCAATTGCTAAAGTATTAACCGCTGAAATAATGCCATCTTGGTAGTGAGATATTCCGCTACCCATTCGTGCCAAAGTTGCATCTACCGTTGCCCCGGCTAGACCTTCTTTTTCAACAATACTTAATGCGGCAATACCAGAGTCATCCATTCCTCGCCCACCGTCTGAACAAATAAATCCCCATGGGCGAATTCCAAGCAGGTACGGAACAGCGGACCGTCCTGTGTGTCCAGCGGTAACAAGCACATTTGTTTCTCTATCTTCGTCGCTTCCAAACGCTATGGAATCAGTTGCGATAACGTGGCGGCCATCGGGCGATGTCTCCATGATCGCCCTATTCGTGATTTCTGAAGCAGGAGCGTTCTTTGGCTCATGCTCTAAAAGAATCTTTGCTGCTTCCTTTATTGGCATTCCTTCATGGACGCCACAATCGCGTGCTGGCTGGTTGAGGTAACTGACGATACCGTTCTCGTAAAGGTGGACTCCATTGCCCAAATGAGCTGTCATCACATCCGCTACTGCAGCGGGGATTTTGAGTGCTTCTAAGTACCAGAGTCCTGCAATCGCCGAGCCTTCAGGACCTACTCCGCAATCCATTCCTATCGCAGCTCTGGGGTGAACCTCAGCTATGAATCGCGCTGGAAGGACTCCACAGTACGATGAATTAATACAAACATCTACGCCTCGGTTGTCTGGCAAAACATCGTAAGCTGAATCCATAGCCATAATTCGACCATTGCTGTGAGGAGAAGCGAACATCTCGGTTTGTTTAGGTGTCTCTATCATGAGCCCTTCCTATTTTTACGCCGGCTTGGTTGTGGACCGCGATCATGCGTTGATTCGTTAACTCCAATTTCACGCAATTCAATTTTCCTGACTTTCTCGGAAGGAGTTTTAGGTAGTTCTGAAATAAAATGCACATATCGAGGGACGGCGAAATAAGGCAATTGGCTGTTTGCATAATCCCAGAGCTGCTCTGCCGTCAATGTCATTTCATCTTCAAGTATTACGAAAACCATAACCTCATCCTCTCCAGCTTCTTGATCAGCATCAACACCTATGGCAGCTATTTCGCCAATTGAGGGATGTGATAGAAGTGCCTGTTCTACTTCAAATGAGCTGATGTTTTCGCCGCGCCGGCGTATAGCATCTTTCAGTCTGTCAACAAAGTAATACCATCCATCCTGATCACGTTTAAGGCCATCGCCGGTATGGAACCAAAGATTCCGAAATGCCTCCGACGTTTTCTCCGGCATTCCGAAATATCCCTGACATGTCGTCCATGGAAATTTCGGTCGGACAACTAACTCACCTATCTGCCCAATGGGAACTTCTAGATCCGTCTTTGAATCGACTAAACGAATATCAAACCAGTCTCTATTTAACAGCCCAGCTGCACCGGGGGGTCGTTCTGCCCCATACGGAGTCAGAATCGGCATACAAGTTTCGGTGAGCCCAAAAACCTCTACAAAGGCCTCTACCCCAAATCTATCTTTAAAATTATCAAGGATGGAGCTAGCTGTTGGTGCTGCGAACACGCAACGCAAATCGTTGTGAGAGTCCGTTTCCTGCTCTATTTGTTGCCAAACAAATTCCATCATTACGCCGACAAAATTTGTAACTGTTGCTCCGGAGTCACGAATTTGATTTATCCACTCGGACGCGCTGAATCTTTCATGTAGAACGTATTTGCAGCCTGCTATCAGAGCTGGATACGCAGCAAGGAATTGTGAATTCCCATGAAATAATGGACCTACCGACATGTAGACGTCCTGATCGGTCAATCGAGTCAGGGAAACACATTCATCTGCGAACAGGTACATATGGGCATGGGGCATCATTACGCCCTTAGAAAGCCCAGTAGTTCCTGAGGTAAAAAAAATTGAACCCAAATCGCGTGCATTTACCTCAGGTAGATCTCCAGCTGCAGTTTGCTCGCTTAAAGAACCCCAAGCCGTAGCATCGAATCCGAGTTCTTGTAACTGTTGGCAAGCGGTGGCAACAGATTCACTTTTCCCAGTTATGTAAAATCTTTTAATAGATTCAATATCGTCACGGATCTCAATAAATCTGGAGACAAACTCAGATTCAACTACAGCTAGCGAAGGTAGCGTCGTTAGTACTTGATGTCTCAGAAATGCTCCTTTATAGGCAGTGTTTATTGGAACTTCAGCAAGACCCGCTAATGCTGAGCCAAGCCAACTGAAGATGTACTCTGAGCAGTTCGGCAGCATGATAAGTACGCGATCTCCATGTAGGGCGCCAGCTGAAAGCATCGATAGCGCAACGGTTTCCGCTATATCTAGAGTTTCGCCAAATGTATATTCTTCATCAGCCCATGGAACCGTTAGATAAATATTTTCGCCGTTATTCCGTGCTTGGGTTTGAAGGACAGTCGCGACATTCCAATCTTCACCATAGGGAGAGGAAGGGGAGTATTCCTCGTAGAACTTAGTTTGTGGTTTAGTTTCTTCTCCCATATCTAGCTGGGCATTGTGTCTCGCGGTGGAAATTGGGGTTTCCTTTTTTCCATAAACGCTGATGCGCCTTCGCGCATATCAGGCGAACCTATTGCTTGAATCAAAGCACCTAAACTTTGAACCATGTTGTCTCGCATTTGGTGATACATAACGTTACTGCTTGCCTTAGCCACTTCTAAATAACGTGGACTCATTGCTAGGATTTCTTCACACCAAGAATTAACTTCTGCCTCGAGTTGGTTGTCAGGAACTACCTTATTAATCCAACCTAAATCCATAGCTTCGCGCGCTGAGTATTTCCGACATAAGAAAGAGACTTCTTTCGCTTTTTTTTCACCAATCCCCATTGCAAGGAGATTTGTTCCACCAAGTACGGGGGCGCTCCCAACTTTTACGCCCGTTTGACCAAATTGGGCGCTTTCAGAAGCGATGGCGAGGTCACACATAACCACTAACTCATTGCCACCACCGAAAGCACCACCGTTTACGGCTGCGATCACTGGCATGGGAGCATTTCTAAGTGCATCGAAAAGCTCCAAGCTCCCTGTGAACATTGATCGCAATTCCCAAAAATCTGGATTTGCTAAGTCTGCTAGGTAGCCGCCAGCACAAAATGCTTTGCCAGTTCCAGTAATAACAACAACGCCAGCGTCCATGTTCGCTCGCAACTCAGCAATGATACAGTCAATAGTTTCACGATCGTAAGCGTTCATACGTTCTGGACGGTTCATTCTAAGTCGTAGAATCCTGTTTTCTCTTTCAACGATGAGAGAATCTGAATTAGGCACAACTTACTCCTTCTAGGAAAGGCTTGAATTATAAATTAGGTTATTTTGCAAAAAAACGAAAGCCGAAAAGCGATTCGTTACATGATGGGATCTCCAACCTTGACACATTTTGATTTCTAGGCAATTCTTTACTTATTGATTCCACAAAGAATCACTTTTATGAGGGGAATAATATGAAAAAATTTAAATTCATTTTCGCTCTACTTTTGACGTTCTCTCTTATCGCTACGGCTTGTGGTGATGATGATGACAGCAGCAGTAGCTCGGATGATACATCTGCTGCTGAAGCAGCTGAAGATGATGGTGCATCTTCAGCTGATGCAGCTGAAGAAGAAGAGGAAGCACCTGTAGATACTGGGCCCAACCCAGATGATGGCTGCGGTTACGCAACCGAAGGTGACGTTCCTGGTATCGAAAAGGGAGTTGGCGGAGTTTTCAAAATCGGAACTTCACAACCGTTTACTGGACGTGCTGCTGTGGCAGGTGAAGCGTTGTTAGGTGGTCTCCAAATGGCCGTTGACGAGCTTAACGCTAATGGCGGTATAGATGGATGTACCTTTGAACTTGCTTGGGAAGATGACCGTTTTGAGATAGAACAAATGGTAACTAACGTTCGTAAACTAATTGATGTTGATAACGTATGGGGATTCGTTGGAACTGCAGGTTCACAAGCAATTCCTTCAACATACCCTGCAATTGAGGCAGCTGGAACACCGCTATGGGGTCCAGTTTCTCCTGCTAATCAGGACATCAAAGAAGTGTATTTAACGAATCCAACTCGAACCGAGCAAGGAAGAATCTGTATTGATTATTTCGTCTCTCAAGGAGCAGAAAAAATAGCTGTTATTGGACAAGATAATGAACTTGGGGCTGAGGCATTTGCTGCTATAGATATCCAACAACCTGTCCATGGTTATGAGATAGTCGCTGAAGAAGAAATTGAAGTGCTATCAGATGTTGTTGCTCCAGCTGTTCTAGCTGTGATCGATTCTGGGGCAGATGCTGTGCTAACCGCACTAGATAATGCTCAAAATGGTCTTGTACTTGATGGCTTCCATGAAGCTGGATTTAATCCACTCGTATGTTCTGATGC
>JASLWO010000019.1 GCA_030740795.1 Acidimicrobiales bacterium
CTTTCTTTACTTTTTCCAAGCCTAAGAAGTGCTTGTTTGGTCTTTAGACCACTAACGTAAAGATTGATACGTACTAAATAAGAGTTAGGTAACCCAATGACCCTCGCAGCGCTTAATACTGGCTCATACAATGTAGTCTTACTACTCCACTTATTGTCAGTAATTTTAGGAACAGGAACAGCTTTTTTCGCGCAAGTCTTGACAGCGAAATACAAAAAATCTTCCGAAACTCCTCAAATCGCTATACAGGCTTTAGGGATGGTTATGTCACCTTCGCTTCTTCTAAGTGGTGTTTTCGGTGGAGCGCTTGTGGGAATGTCCGGCAATGTTTACGATTTTGGTCAATTATGGCTAGTCTTAGCAGGAATTTTCTGGTTGACGGCAGTTGCCGCATCAGCGCTACTTTATAACCCATCATTCTTGACTCTTCCAGATGTGCGAAAGCATGAACCTATGCTTTCAGGCCTTCTACACCTCTCTTTGGTTGTGATGCTCGTGGCAATGGTTTGGAAGCCCGGATTTTAGCTTAAACATCTAACGCTTCTCGGTCGAAAAGAGCGCTTTCTTTCAGCACGAATTCTCTTCGCTTTGCCACATCAGAACCCATCAAAGTCTCAAACATTTTCATAGCTTCTTTTGCCTGTTTGGCATCACTCATTGTTAATCGTTTCAGAATACGAGTCTCAGGATTAAGTGTTGTTTCAGCCAATTCGTCAACATCCATTTCTCCAAGACCTTTAAAACGAACCCATTTGTCAAGAGGGATTTTCTTTTTTTTAGTAACTGTGTCTCGCTCTTCATCTGAGAAAGCATAATATGTCTCCCCGCGCCATTTAGATGAATAAAGAGGAGGAAGAGCGGCAAAAACACGCCCATCTTCTAACAGTGGTTTCATGTAATGAAAGATAAGCGTTAGGAGAAGGCACCGGATATGGCTTCCATCTACATCTGCATCGCAGAGGATAATGATTCTTCCATAACGCACATCATCAATTTCGAAATCTTTGCCACTACCCGCACCGATAGCAGTAATTAGTGCTTGCGCTTCAGTGTTATCAATGACTTGTTTCATTGTGGCTTTCCCAGCGTTAACTACCTTGCCTCGAAGCGGGAGAATAGCCATGTATTCAGCGTCGCGCCCAGCTTTTGCTGGTCCAGCGGCGGAGTCCCCTTCAACAATTAAGAGTTCGCTGTCATCTCCATGCGTTCTACAGTCAGCGAGTTTGTCCGGCATGCCGGTACTACCTAAATTCGCTGCTTTTCTTTTAGCATCTAGAACCTCTTTCGAGGCGACACGATTCAAAATAGCGTTAGAGATTTTGTCTCGGACCCCATTAATATGGGTTTTTTTCCCAGCACCATCAAACCAATCTGAAAGGCTTTGTTTCGTTATTTCATAAACGATGCTTTGGATAGCGGGGGTTCCAAGTTCTTGCTTCGTTTGACCTCGGAATTGTGGTTCCGGAAATGTCACTTTGAGCCCAGCCATTAACCCCTCTTGAACGTCTTCTTTCGATGCGCGGTCATTTCCGGACTTTGCCAATTTGCTGAGTTTTTTCGTCCCAGGTAATAAAACATCGTTAACGGCTCGTGTCATAGCTCGTTCAAGACCGGCTAAATGAGTTCCACCTTCAGGGGTAGGGATGGTATTGACGAAAGAAACAATACTGGATTCGTACCCTTCAACCCATCGCAAAGCTACTTCTACAGTGCATTCACGCTCAACGATCGTCATTTTTCCATCAACGGGAACTTTTTCTTCGAATGTATCTATTCCACTAATCTTGATAATTTCTGAAATCGAATTACTTGAACTCAACGAATCAACCAGATCTGAAAGACCTCCACGGCTTATGTATTCAAAAGGCTCGTTTTTGTTACCTGTTCGTTTATCTTCAACACGCACTTTCATTCCTGGGACAACAAAGCAAGTGCGGGCTACTCGTTCGCAAACTAAATCAAAATCTATTGAAGCATCAGGGTCAAAGATTTCAAGGTCAGGCCAAAATCTAATTCGCGACCCCGTTTTCTTAGTTTTTTTAGTTTTGGCGAGCGTGTGGCTAGCGCGGAATTTGCCATTGGTATTAAATTGCCCGGCAACTCGATCTTGGAAACAGAGTTTGTGAGTGTTCCCATTACGGTCTATTTCCGCTACAAGTTTTGATGAGAGCGCATTAACTACGGACGCTCCTACCCCATGTAAGCCACCAGAAGATGAGTATGCTCCACCACCAAACTTTCCTCCGGCATGCAGTTCGGTTAGGACAACTTCTAAAGCGGATACGCTTCGTTTCTTATGCTTGCCAACAGGAATACCCCTTCCAGCGTCAAGTACCTCCATAGAGCCATCTCGGTGGAGAACAATATCTATTCTGTCGCAGAATCCGGCTGCGGCTTCATCAACAGCATTATCAAAAAGTTCCCACAGCAGATGCATTAGGCCATCGCTACCGGTCCCACCTATGTACATTCCTGGCCGTTTCCTAACAGCTTCTAGCCCTTCTAGAGTTTGAATGGCATCAGCATCATATTTAACCTTATTTGTATTAGTCGTTGTAGCCATACTGTCTCACTTTCTCCTAAGTTCGTGATTCACCATCTTGGGAGTCCAACGTCAAGGATTCGGCGGTCAGTTTTTGTACTAACAAGGTCGCGCTTAGTGGGCTCGATTGGAAGATCTACGGGTACAGGGTCCGCTTTCTTGGGATCATCGTCAGTAGCCATAACGGCGAGAAGAACTTCAGGACCGACAATTCGAGCAAGTACCAAATTTTTCTCTTTCGTAAATTTAGTGATACGTAATCCAGTTCCTCCACGCCCCTTAGGAGTTAGCTCCTCAAATGGGGTTACCTTTGCGGTACCAATATCGGAGATAGTGACAACAGCTCCGTCTCCAAGAGCTGGCCCAGCACCGACAATTTTGACTCCGTCACGGAGTTTCATCCCAACTACCCCCGCAGCATTTCTACCTTGGATACTGATTTTGTCAACAGGGGTACGAAGTGTTTGAGCGTCAGAAGATACAAGTATTATGTCTGCTCCATCAGGGCAGGTGAAAACAGCTACTAACTTATCATTCGGTTTAAGCTTGATAATTTGCTTGCCGCTAGATGTCTCTAACAGTTCAGACGGCGAGACTCTTTTGGCCGTTCCGTTAGTGGTAACAAGAACTATGTTTTCTTCTCCAGGTGAGACAACTGTAAGTAGCTGCTCACCTTTCCCAGTGCCAAAAGCCTTGTCAGCGTTAGTCCCGCGGCTCCTGCCTTTGATCTCAGATAGCTCCATTGATCGAAGCGAAATAGCTCTTCCTTCAGAAGTAATAGCAAAAACTAAACTATGCGTTGTACCTAATGTAGATGCGGCAAGCACATCGTGTTGCCCTGGAGTGGAACGTCGACTTCCTTCTGTCGGGCACCTTCCTACTTTCCCTGATGTAGAGAGGGTGATAAGGCACGGATCGTCTGGGATGTCTTTCTCATCAATGAGAGGCACATCCTCATAAATTGGGACATCTTTCAATGCCATGATTTCTGTTTTTCTTTCAACACCGTAAATATCAACAATTTCTTCAAGTTCTTTAAGAACGATTGTTCGTTGACGTTGCTCAGATCCAAGAATTTTTTTGTATTCGCTGATCCTTGCTGTTAGTTCCTCTCTCTCATCAAGAATTTTTTGCATTTCTAAAGCCGTGAGTCTCCGCAGTTGCATGTCGAGGATATGGGTTGCTTGTATTTCAGAAAGTTTAAGTTCCTTTCGAAATGTCGACTTTGCAACATCCGCATCTTCGGACCCTTTAATAATGGAAACGACTTGATCAATGTTTTCTAGGGCGATGAGTAAGCCTTTAACGATATGTAAACGATCTTGAGCGCGTTCCAATCTGAACTGTGTTCTACGCACAACCACATCTAACCGGTGATCTACGTAGTGTCGACACAAATCATAAACCCCTAGCGTTTCAGGAATGCCGTTTACTAGGACCACGTTGTTTATGCCAAAGGTCTCTTCAAGAGGTGTTTGTCGATAAAGTTCTGAGAGCACAGCTTCCGGATTAACATTAGGTTTAAGAGTTATTAACAAACGAAGCCCAGATTTTCTATCAGATAAATTTTTCGCATCGGTTATCCCTACAAGTTTCTCAGCGACAACGAGCTCATTTATTTTTTTGACAACTTTCTCTGGTCCAACCATGTACGGCAATTCAGTTACGACAATTCCTTGACGTGAGCGTGTTATTTTTTCAAATTCAACTCGAGCTCGGATCCGAAATGTTCCTCTGCCAGTTTTGTAAGCTTCCTTAAGATCTTCGTTAATGATTATCCCACCTGAGGGAAAGTCAGGTCCTGGAAGTACGGCAAGCAATTCGGTAAGTGTTGGTTTGGGTCTTCTTTTTTTCATAACCAACGAGATTGCTTTGAAAACTTCGCGAAGATTGTGGGTAGGCATATTTGTTGCCATGCCAACAGCAATTCCAGTGGTGCCATTTACTAAAAGGTTGGGAAGGAGTCCCGGAAGGCAGATAGGTTCAGTTCCTTCACCATCATAAGTTGGTCGAAAATCAACAGTTTCTTCTTCGATTTCGCGAACCATTTCCATTGCAGCTTCAGTAAGCCTGCATTCTGTGTACCGCGATGCGGCTGGAGGATCATCCAAGCTTCCGAAATTCCCGTGTGGGTCGACGAGAGTAACCATCCGTGCGAAGTCTTGTCCTAGGCGAACAAGCGCTTCATAAATAGCCATATCTCCATGAGGGTGGTACTTCCCCATAGTGTCACCCACGACTCTGGCGCATTTCCGATGTGGATTAGTGGGCCGCAGGCCCATACCAAGCATTGAATAAAGGATTCTTCTCTGAACTGGTTTCAGGCCATCACGGATATCTGGGATCGCACGGGCAGTGATAACTGATAATGAGTACGCTAAGAACGATTCAGACATTTCATCGGCAACAGGTACCGGAATAATCTCACGGGCGAATTCTTTAGCAAATGAAAGTTTCTGTTGGCGAGCCATCTTCAACCTTTCTAAGGGTGTCTGGTGATCATATAATTCAACTAGGACAAGAAAGCAGCGTCCTCTTATATGAAAATAATCCAATACTGACTAGCAATCGTGGCAATTCTGGATATGACGATGATTGGCAAATAATTCTGCCACTTTTAGGAGCCATATGGCTTGACCTTGGCTATTGTCAGTTGTTTACATGCGATGGAGAATAGAAGGTCAACTCTTTTTCTCCAAGAAGAAGAGCGTCAACGCATTCAACTCCTTGCATTAGTGAATGGTCTTGGTTCGAAACCTCGTATTTCCAACCTCCGAACCGGCCGCGGGAGAATATTCCTAATGCCTGAAGGCGTGGAATAACCATTTCTAGTAATTCATTTCTTCCTATAAAAGGAGTTGGGTAGCCAAATGGAAGAAATTTCTTCCACGTACTGGCAATGGCGGCATCTTGAGGGATCAGTTTGATTCTCTTCAGTCCCATAATCGAATCATGGATAACTTCATCGTGATTCACTGGTTTGAGAGAGGATTCCGAAATCTCACACATTAGTGACCATTGATGTCCAGGCCGGGGAACGTTAGAAGGGGCGTAGTTTGAAAAGACGGTAACGCGATAGAAAGGAACGTTGTCTTCAGGGAAATACATCCAGCACTTTGACTGAAGTTCCTCAGGTACTTTCCCATCGATTCCTATTCCAATTATGTGCGTACTAGACCATGTGAAAGAAGAAGATGTTGATTGAAGTTCCTCTTCACCAGTAAGGCTTTCCAAAAGACGTGT
>JASLWO010000020.1 GCA_030740795.1 Acidimicrobiales bacterium
CGGTTATTCCCGGAGAAACTCTTGACATTCATGTTTGGGATGATCAAGGAGTCTACAAGTTTAGAACTTTCGCAGGAGATAGGGTTGTGCTGGACAATGGAGTAATGTCCACACGATAATTTACCGGAGGTAGCTAATGCGACTTGAAGATCCTTTTTCCCCTCAGATGCCTGACCAGAATTCAGCCCTATCCGGAAGAACTACCCCTATGCATATTTCGAGTGAACATTTTGTTCTTGACTCATCACAGACTTCTCCTAGTGAAGATGATTTAAGTTTTGCGATGTTCGGAATGGGTTGTTTTTGGGGTGCTGAACGAAAATTTTGGGAAGTTCCAAATATTGCCACTACCTCTGTCGGCTACGCAGGCGGCTATACTCCCAATCCTTCTTATGAAGAAGTTTGTTCGGGAATGACTGGTCATAATGAAGTCGTGCGAGTGATGTTCAACTCTGACAAAGTTTCCTATGACTATCTCTTAAAAGTCTTCTGGGAAAACCACAATCCAACGCAAGGAATGCGGCAGGGAAACGACATCGGCACCCAATATCGAAGTGGAATTTACTGTTACGGTGAAGAACAAATTCAAAGTGCTGAAAGATCAAAAGTTGTGTTCCAGTCTGAACTTGAGCGAAGAGGCTTCAGCGAAATCACAACCGAAATTATTCATGCCCCAGTTTTTTACTTTGCTGAAGATTACCATCAGCAATACCTCGGAAAGAATCCAAATGGCTACTGCGGTCTTGGGGGCACTGGTGTTACATGCCTTATCTAGTCAGATAAGGCATTACGAGTTTTCTCCTAACCCGAAGACTACTCGGAATTCTATCCTCCTATTATCAGCTCGATCCTGCGCCGTAACTTCCGGATCAACTTTCAGTCGGGTTTCTCCATATCCAATTGCACTAATCCGGGTAGGTTCCACCCCTTTGGATATTAGAAACTCCATTACAGCTTCTGCCCTACTCTTACTTAGATCAAGGTTTATATCTTCAGGACCGTCAGTATCTGAATGCCCTTCCACTTCAAGATTTCCTTCAGGGTTTTCTATCAATATTTGAGCAACACGTTCTAAAACTGATTTTGAGCTTTCAGCTATGAAAGGACTTCCAACTGCAAAAAGCACTGGGTCAGATCCCACTATTTGATTTAATGCGATTTCCGTTTTTATCGTTCCTGGGATTAGAACTGAATCAATAATATGTATAACTCCATTAGCCGCCACAATATCTGCATTCGTGATTGACGCTTCTTCTACCAGGACAGTAGATTCATTTACCGTTGACAGAGTTAAAGTCTCTCCGTTGAGAGTTGTTATATTTAAATCAGAGGTGAATTGATTTAGAAAAAATTCTCCAGGCACTATGTGGAATTGAAGAATGTCGCTTAGTTGGACCAGTTGCGCGAACTCCTGAAGAGCTGTTATGTCCAGTGCCTCCATAGCTGAGTTAGTCGGAGCGAAAACAGTTAGGGAAACCACCTCTTCACCTAATTGTTCTTCAATGCCAGCGGCAGAAAAAAAGTCATAAACCTGACTTAGCTCAGGAGTGTCTCTTATCACCTCAAATACGGTCCTTTGGGAGCCTTTTATAATCAATTGATCAATTACTTTCACTCCCAAAGCGTTAAATTTTTCTAAAACACGAGCGCGGTCAGGTTCGTCTTGAATTTGTCCTGAAATTTCTAGATTAACTATTGACAAATCCACTCCTGTTAGAATTTCGAATTCTGCAGTAACTGCCCCATCTGGAACGAGTTGGTTAGAAGCGACAATAAGAGCATCAGCAAGTGCTTGAGCGTTGACTGCGCCGGAAAGATAAATTTCATCTTCGGAGTAATTCGCATATGCAACAATTGGCGCATTTTGAGCTATTGATTCTGGCGCCACTGGCGTAAGCGGGATAGGGGTAGGTTCAGAGGTTGAGTTGTTTTGGTTTTCCAAGAAAGCAGTGATCGCCATATCTGAGCCGCCACCATCCCCCCAAGCCAACAGCCCTACAAATGCAGCTATCACTCCAAATGCAAAGATTCCTAAATTCCTAAAACTCGTCCTCATAATCTAAATTCCAGTCCGCTACTGAATTTGTTGCTGGCTAAGGTAACTGGTTGCTCTCCTACTTGAATCGTAGAGAAGTCTAACCCTGATCCCGTGCTTAAGGAGTCACTAGTAGTGTTGTCTGGCCAAAAAGCTTTAATTAAGAAAAAAATGACTACTAGAACAGTGAGCCATAGAATCATTCGTCCCAAAAACCGGACCCATAGATGGTCAAATCTTGCGCGAACAATAGGGTCTTTCCCTGTAGCCCCATAGTGAGAAATGTGGCCGGTCCATTTCTGGCCATCCCAAAACCTTGCCTCATACCTGCCGGTAGGGTCCGCATACCACCCTTGATCAAGAAGCGGGGGCGGTGGAAACTCTGGACGGATCACTCCCCTACATTACTTGTCCTGAATCCTTAATTAATGTCACTCCCTGAGAACATGAGCTCTCCCTTTACGGGCATACCTTGTATCAGTTCTCTTCTCTTAGGTTTTTCCTGGCTTGAGGTTTAGTGGTGTAGGCACGGCTTTTCCATTGAATTTGCCGACCCGTTAATGCAAGTGTCATTGACCAGAACAGAGTAGCGCCCCAGAATATCATCGCAAAGGGATGAAACATGACTCCCCATAGCGGATCACGCCCAATTGTAGAAGTAATGAATCTACCCAAGATAAGAAGCACGACTTGCCAAAGAACTTCCATTGGAACGGCAGCTCCAAAGAATCCAGCCATTAATCTCAGGAAAGGAAGAGCAAGTAATGGCGCTATGAGAAGGGCTGTGATCAAGGAAAGCGAAGTTCTGTAACTCAACGCACCATATGCGTTTTTGGAAAAACCTTTCCAAATATCAACAACTCCAGAATACCAAGTCGTCGCAGCCAAGTCTGTACCGTTGATAAGACGTTGGTGATAGCCCGCAGCTTTGACCGATCTGGCTAACTGCACATCATCAACGATATGTCCAGGGTGAGCAGCGTGGCCACCTGATTCTCTGTATGCGAGTTGGCTTACCCCTATAAAGGGTCCAAAGGCTAAGGCAATGTCAGGGTTTGAACTCCGATGGACTAACGATGCGGGGAATAAAGCAAGAACCGCATGGTTTACTATCGGTAACAAAATCCTACTGGCAAAGGATACGCCTCTATTTCTGAGAAGTGAAGCAACCAAGTCGACTTTTTCATTTTCCATTACTTTCAAAACAGAAGAGACCGCTATTGGTTCTAGAACAGCATCAGCATCAACGAAAAATAGAACGTCTCCAGTCGCATGTTGTGAGAGTTGATGGCATGCCCAGTTTTTCCCTGTCCACCCCTTAGGTATAGGGGCACTTGAGAGCACTTTCACACTTTCTCCTACAGATTCAACGATTGTCCTAGTTCTGTCAGTTGAATGATCATCCAAAACAATGATTTCAATATTTGGATGGTCCTGTCTTAGCAAAGATCGCACGCAGTCTCCTATAAATCCCTCTTCGTTTCTAGCGGGAATAAGTAGGCTAGCTTTCTTACTAGAATGTGATTTTACTTTCCCGGGACGTGTAACAACCCGAAGATTCCATAGGATAAGACCCAGTTGGGTAACCAGCAATAAAGTGAGGAACCGGCCAAATATAAAATCCCAACTCATTCTTTTACCTACTCAATCCCAAATTTATAAATGGTCAAACCATGCCACCGGTAAGTCTATTCCAATCATTGCGACCTTCAATCTTTCTCGTCCTAGGTTCATCAAGTTTTCGTTTCGCCCCTACCATGACAAATAAACCGATCGGAATAAGTATGCGCGAAATTGAATAACCAAAAAAAGGTGCCAAACCAATAGCGCAAATAATTACGGTGACCGTAGTTGGCATAAACCTCCTCACGAACAACCAAACCAATGCAGAAATTCCGATACCTAACAACGAAGATAGAGGCAGTAGCGTGGCTGTGAATCCACCAACTGGAGAAAGCCCTTTGCCTCCAAGGAACTTGAGCCAAACCGGAAACCCGTGTCCGAGGAAAAGAAAAAACCCTGAAAGGCCCATTACATACTTGCTCTGATCAGAAACAGCAGATGCCACAATCATGCCCTTTCCAAAGTCTCCTAGGAAGACAAGCGACCCCCACTTATGCCCGACGGTATGGAAAACGTTTCGTGCTCCCACATTGCCTTCGCCTACCTCACGGACATCAACACTCTCAACTTTTCTCCCTACCAGGTATGCGATTGGGATTGAACCAATGACATAGGAAAATAGCGCTGCCAAAATGCATACGAAAAAAATATCCATTCGAATCAACTCCTAATCGTTCATCGTAGAAGATCATTGTTAAAGTCGCATTGTCTTAAGAAAGTAACTTAAAAAAATAAAAGTTATTCATTGTATGGAATTTCCCTCTAGAGGTGAATCCGATCTACGCTGCAGCAATGGGAGAAGGAAGCAACGCTGGGATTAACGAAGCAAATATTTCCAACTGGCTCACAAGTCAAACCAATGTTCATGGCAAAATTACATTTGAAATTGTTACTCATGGACGATCGAACCTCACATATGTCCTTGAAGATGAAAACAAAACAAAGTGGATTCTGAGACGCCCCCCTACTGGACATGTATTAGCTTCTGCGCATGACATGAGTCGCGAACATAAAATAATCTCAGCGCTAGAGGAAAGTAACGTTCCAGTGCCGGGAATTATTGGAATGTGCAATGATGAAGACGTAACCGGAGCTCCTTTCTTTGTAATGGATTTCGTTCAAGGTAACATCATCAAAGACTTGGCAGATACAGAGAAATTCTCTCCTGAAGAACGAAAAGCCCAAAGTAAATCTCTCGTCGAAGTCTTGGCGAGTCTCCATCTTGTTGATCCAGAAGATGTAGGGCTTGGGGATTTGGGCAAAAAAGAAGACTACATTTCTCGGCAATTACGAAGATGGAAACGACAGGTAGATGAAGGGTCAGACCGTTCCCTGCCTTTGTTTGATGATCTGCACAAACGCCTGGAGGATCACATCCCTCCTCAAATTGGTCATGGAATCGTTCACGGAGACTACCGTTTAGATAATTGCATGATCGGGTTAGACAATAAGGTCGCTGCTGTCCTTGATTGGGAGCTGTGTACTCTTGGTGATGTACTAGCTGACTTAGGAGGAATGTTGATGTGGTGGGGAGAGAAAGAAAGCTCAAAAGCACTTATGAGCGATTCTCCTACGTTGGCAGATGGTTACATCAGCATGGAAGAAGCAGCAGCGTACTATGAAAAAATTTCAGGTAGAGACCTTTCTGACCTACCGTATTACATCGCATTTCAATTCTGGAGACTGGCTGCTATCACCGAGGGTGTCAGAGTCCGTTTCACCGCTGGAGCAATGGGAGATAAGGATATCGGTGACGAAATAGCAGGCTTCAAAATCAGAATCGATGGCCTGCTTGAGGCGTCTTCCATGAAATTAAAGCAGTTGTAGATTCATTACAATTCTCTGAAAAAATTTCGGATATCAGTTATGGCAAGTTCAGGTTTCTCCGCTGCAGCGAAATGACCTCCTTCGGGCATAACCGTGTATTGACGAAGATCGCAATAAGTTTCAAGTGTTGACCTAGGGAGATGAACCACATCTTTTGGAAAAACTGCAACTGCAGAAGGAGCTTCTAAACGAGGCATCCGGTCATGAGCCAGCGGCCATGGTTTTTTAAAATGCTCGTGATAAATGCGGAGAGATGATCCAATTGAACCAGTGCACCAGTAAAGAGACGCCGTTGTACATAAATGTTCTCGGGTAAATGACTCTTCAACATCTCCGGAATTGTCACTCCAGTTCCGCCTCCTTTCCCAAATCCAAGAAGCAGTCGCAACTGGGGAGTCAGTCAAACCATAGGCCAAAGTCTGTGGGTCCAATAAATGTGTAGTGACATGAGAACGGATTGTGTTCTCCACTTCCTTACTACGCTTTATCTTCCACCCCTCATCTTCCCCCCATGATTCACTTGGGAGAGTTCTTCTGTCTACCCCGGGAATGACGCTAAGACTCATATGGGCCCCTATAAGTGACTGAGAGAACTCATGTGACAGGTGAGCTGTTACGAGAGCTCCCCAGTCTCCCCCATGGGCACAAAATCGCTCATACCCTAGTATCTCGGTCATCAAGGTATTCCAAAGTCCAGCTACTCTCCTCACATCAACACCCGGTTGCGGTAGTGGGTTTGAGAACACAAATCCCGGCAAAGAGGGAACATAAACGTCGAAACTGTCTTTAGGATCTCCGCCATATTTTTCTGGATCACTTAGAGGACCTATTACATCTTTAAAATCCCAAAAAGTCCACGGCCATCCATGGGTAAGGATGAGAGGTTTAGGATCTGGTCCTTTCCCAGAAGCGTGCAGATAATGAATAGGGATTCCTTCTACGCTTACCGAGTAGTGATCCCATTGGTTCATTTCAGAGAACACAGAGTTCCAGTCCCAGTCAGAAATCCAGTAATTGACCATATCTTCCATCCAGTATCTAGGAACTCCGTACTCCCAACTGTCTTCACCAATTACATCAGGCCATTTCGTACTCTTAAGACGGTTCATCATTGTTTCTAAAGTCTTGGGGTCTAGGTTCGGTTCGATTCGTACAGGGTTAGCCATTTGTGTTGCTCCTAAATCTGGTTTCGGAAACCATAATTGATTCTGTTTTATGAAAATCAATAAAGGTTTTTGTGTCTTTCCCAACAATCTCAGCACTATTTGAGTGGAGGTAGAACTGATGCTCCCAATTTCTTTCGCTTGTAAACCAAAGTTCGCTTATCCCATCTATCTCAACGCCGTCTGGGTGTGAACCGTATATGGGTTCAAGGTCAATATTCTGTGCGTAATTTTGCATTCCATGATGGTTTCGTGCGATTTCAGTATGCGCCCTGTAGGAATTATAGAAAGATTCTTGGTCCAAAGTCTCTTTACGGCAAACGAGTGAGATCTGTTTAACACCCCGATATGTGCCTTTGACAGATAGCGAGTTATCAGCCCAAGCGTAAATTTTTTTTACTGCAAATCCTAGGTCTCCAATCATTTCAGGGGATGTTGTCCAGGTGATACCAGAAAAAGCAGGAGTGAAATCGGTAATTCCACGTAGCTTCATAAGCGGTGTCTGGTCACTTATCGCATCTATAGCGATAATTTCAGGGCGTTGTTCTTTCCCTTCGAACACTGGTATCCGTTCGAAATGGATGTGCGCATACAAATTCTCACTTATCAACCTTTTGGTATGTCCTTCCATGGAATTCTCCTATCAACACGGATATCTCTTGGTAAACCTAATGCCTGTTCTCCAAGGTTGTTGTGGTGGACTTCATCTGTCCCACCACCTATAGATATTGGATACCTTGAATGTAGGACTTCCATTGCCCATTCGCTTGCCTTATGTGTGGCTGCTACTCCTGCGGCACCAAGAATTTCTTGAGCAAGGTCGCCTTCAAGTCTTCGGTTTTGGGCGACAAAAAGCTTTACTACTGATGGGTGCACTGGTGGCATTTGACCATTCCTTACTGCGAATGAGATTTTTTCACTCATTAGTTTAAGAAGTTTGTTTCTTGTGTAAATTGTTGCGAGCTTTTGCCGTATAACAGGTTCTTCGAGTTTGTCTAGGCTTTGGGCAAGTTCTATTAATTGTGAAGGGTTGTCTCCGCTTGCACCTCCAATCATCGCTGATTCATTGCTCATAACTGCCCTTACTGGCCCCCATCCTTTGTTTATCTCTCCAAGGACATTGCCGGTGGAGCATCGTGCCCCATCCAAAAAAACTTCGGCGAAATGGCCAGCGCCGTGTGCTTGTACCAGAGGTCGTACTTCTACTCCACCTTGATTCATATTGAAAAGAAGAAAGGTTATCCCTTCGTGTTTATGTGCTGAAGGGTTAGTGCGCACAAGCAAAATACCCATATCAGCGTACATTGCTGCTGAGTTCCAGACTTTTTGACCGTGTATAACGAATTCTTCGCCATCAAGTTCTGCTCGCGTTCCGAGCCCAGCGAGATCACTGCCAGCACCCGGTTCGCTGAAAAGCTGACACCAACTAACTTTCCCATTAATTAGTGATGGGATATGTTCTTTTTTTTGTTCCTCAGTACCATGTTTTAAAAGAGCAGGAAGTGTCATTGCAATAATTGAATTGTAGAAACCGGTGTGTACTTGGTAGCCAACTGACTCTTCTTTGAAGATCTTTTGCATCCATGCTTCTCCCCCGTGTCCACCGTATTCAGTTGGAACAGTCGTACCCGCATATCCCGCGTCGTACAGTTTTTTTTGGAGTTTCTGGCAATTAAGGTGATGCTGGTCTTCTCTCTCTTGGCTAGGCATCCAATGAAGCGTAGAGAAGGATTGTTTCTCTTGAATGGGGTCAATGTTGTCTTTTAGCCATTGTCTGGCTTCTAGACGATATTGCTGTTCTATGCTTTCTATCTCCGATGTCATTACTCGGATTCTATGGTGAAGATCACGGTTGTAGCGAATATCGTAGGAGAAGGTAGAAGAAAGTTACAGATGGAAACATTCCCACGACAGCACGCAAGAACACGGAGATTCACTGTTGGAGCACCGCGGTCATTCGCTATTGCTTCAAAAAATAGTCTGATTTCTTTTTTGCAATCATCTTCGGGTTCAGATCCGATGAATAAGTTATGGACGCTTAACCCACACTCACAAAATCTGCAGATGCTCGCTGACCCAGAAAATCTTGTAAAGAGCGGGGGAAACCATGTTCTCTCAAAGGAGGAACAGTCTCGAAGGGAGCGAGTTAGGGAAGTTGGTTCCGGAATCGTTTCATATAGTTCAAGTAATGAATCTCCCAATATCGCTTTTACTTCTGGAGGGTCACTATTCACGGCAAATTTGGAAACAAATGTTGTTTCGAATCTTGAAACAACATGTAACGCTTTTGACCCTCAAGTAAGCCCTTCAGGGGATCTCGTTGCCTACGTAGGTGACGGGAATCTGCGTTATATTGATGCTTTAGGAAACGACCGTCTGATAGTAGGCGGGGGAAATCCCGATAAGTCATATGGTGTTGCTGATTTTATTGCTGCAGAGGAAATGGGAAGGAGAAGAGGCTACTGGTGGTCACCGGAAGGTAACCGGCTTCTCGTGACCGAAGTTGATGAATCAGATGTTCTTGTTTGGCATATTCTTAATTCATCTGATCCGAGTTCTCAGCCAAGAACACTTAGATACCCGAAAGCTGGAACGAACAATCCACATGTTGGGTTAAGTATCTACTCGTTAGATGGAGATGAGGTTCAAATTGATTGGGCGCAAAAATGTTTTTGGGAATACCTCGTTAATATCCAGTGGACTGAGAAATCAGAAATCTATCTCACTGTCCAAACACGTAATCAAACCACAATGGGAATCCTTCGGGTGGACTCTGTTACAGGAGCTGTGGAGGAAATTTATCGATGGACTGATGAATACTGGGTGGAAATTATCTCTGGGGCTCCAAAAATTTTTGGAGAGCGTGTGATTACTGTTGAAGATCGAGACGAATCTAGGGCATTAGTAGTAGACAATGTTCAAGTTTCTTCAAGCGATATTCAAATTCGGTCACTTGTTCATTGCAATAAGCAGGGGGTACTTGCAGCAGTTTCTACAAACCCGTTAGAACAACACATCATGCACTTTGACCTTGATGGTGGGGCAACTCAACTCTCTGAAGGTGCAGGCGTACACGATGCGGTATCAAATGGTTCGCTCACCGTTATACAGTCCCGCAGCATGGACTTTGATGGCGTGCAAACAAGAATTTATGAAAACAATGCTCAGATTGCAGAAATCCAAGACCGTTCCGAGAATCCAGCGATCTCACTAAATACCAACTTCCATACTCTGGGGAAAAGAAATCTTGAAACCGTTGTCCTTCTCCCCCATAACCATAATGGAACAACCCCTCTCCCAGTTCTTCTAGACCCATATGGTGGACCACATGCACAGAGAGTTCGTTCAGCGCGAGGACTCTTTGGGGTCTCTCAATGGTTCGCCGATCAAGGTTTCGCTGTGATTGTTACCGATGGAAGAGGAACATCGGGACGGTCACCAGCTTTTGAAAGAGAGGTCTACGGTGACCTTGCCAGCGCTGCTTTGGAAGATCAGATAGATGCCTTGCAGGCGGCAGCAGCAATCTATGATCAGCTTGACTTAGGGCGTGTTGGGATTCGCGGCTGGTCCTTTGGAGGTTATCTTGCAGCTCTAGCTGTTCTCCGACGACCAGATATCTTCCATGCTGGGGTTGCAGGAGCTCCGGTAACTGATTGGGAACTTTACGACACGCATTACACCGAACGGTACCTCGGTCACCCACAAAATAATCCCGAGAATTATCAGAAAACAAATCTTTGTAACGAAGCACACCGATTGGAAAGGCCCCTCTTATTAATCCACGGATTAGCGGACGATAACGTGGTCGCCGCACACACTTTTCAACTTTCTCAAGCTCTCCTTGAAGCCGGAAAGCCCCATGAAGTCCTCCCACTTTCAGGGGTGACTCACATGACGCCACAGGAAACTGTCGCTGAAAACCTTTTGCGCATACAGTTAAGGTTTATACAGAAGTCACTTAGTATTAGCAAAGAGGAAGACGTATGAATGGCCCGTTGAACGGAATGCGAATCATCGAAGGCTCTGCCTTTGTCGCTGCGCCATCCGGCGGAATGGCGCTAGCACAACTTGGAGCTGAGGTTATTAGATTCGACCCAATTGGTGGTGGGTTAGATCATCAAAGGTGGCCGTTAACTCAGGACGGGGTTTCGTTGTACTGGGCGGGTCTCAATAAAGGAAAGAAATCAATTCAAGTTGATCTACGATCCGGAGAAGGACAGGAACTTCTTCAAGAACTGATAACAGCTTCAGGTGAGGATGCAGGCTATTTTCTTACAAATTTTCCTGCTAAAGGCTGGCTATCATTTGACAACCTCCGACAGCACCGTGAAGACCTCATCATGCTTAACGTCATTGGAAACCATGATGGGACAACCGCCCTTGACTACACAGTGAATTCAGCTATGGGTTACCCAGCAGTAACCGGGCCTGAGGGATTTGATGGAGTTATCAATCACGTTCTACCCGCATGGGACATTGTGTGTGGACAAACAGCAGCTATGGGCTTGCTCGCCGCCGGACGTCACAGAGACCGCACAGGGGAAGGCCAGTTCATTCAATTAGCGTTGAGCGACGTAGCTTTATCAGCCGTCGCTGCTCTAGGACATATCGCTGAAGCACAAATGTTGGACTCGGAGCGTGAACGAATCGGAAATGACCTCTACGGGGCTCTCGGACGTGACTACGAAACATCTGATGGACGTCGTATCATTGCCGTAGCGATAACCAGCAAACAATGGAAGGCCTTGTGCTCTGCATGTGAAATGACAGAAGCCATGGAAACTCTCGCTGCTAAAGAGGGACTTGATTTAATTGGGAATGAAGGTAACAGGTTCCAAGCCCGTGATCAAATACATCCACATATAGAAGCATGGTGCAAAGGACACGATTTTGATGAGATCCGAAAAATTTGGAATGGCCTTGGCGTGTGCTGGGGCACATACCAAACATTTAAAGAACTCGTAGAAGGTGACAAGCGTGCTTCAGAAGCCAATCCCATGTTTGCTACTATCTACCAACCTGAAATAGGAGAATACCTTACCCCAGGGTCACCGCTAAACTTTCAAGACATTGGTCGCGGAAATCCTCTACCAGCACCTCGTCTCGGAGAGCATACTGATGAGATTCTCACAGATATTCTGAATCTTTCAGGTCATGAAATCGGTCGACTTCACGACAAAAACATTGTTAAAGGATTCATCAATGATTAATAAGCACAGAAAAAAAATGGGTGATAATAGCTATCTAATCAATGGCCTGATTTTTGAAGCGCCATGAAAACTTTTGACTCTTTCATTGATGAATCGTTTGTAGATGACTTTTGGCGAGATGGATTTGTCGTTCTTCGTGATGTGATTGACCCAGATGTTGTATCGGCAATGGCTGATCCAATCGCACGAGCCATTTCGAGTAGCAGCACAGATCTCACTGAGTTAGGTTCCATTGTCACTCCAGGAAATGTTCTAACGGACCCAAATGTTTCTTCCAATGGGAATACTGGTCGCTTCGTAGCCGGCACTGATCATTGGATAAATGATCTAGATTTCGCGAATTTCGCTTGTGCGACCGTAATTCCTCAGATCGTCGCTCAAATCCTTAGAAGCGAATCTGTATGGCTTTATGAGGATTCTGTTCTGGTTAAGGAACCTAACACAGCTGAAGAAACAGCTTTTCATCAGGACCTTTCCTATTTCCATGTTTCCGGTGATCAGATTTGTATTGTTTGGGTACCTTTGGATTTCTCTTCGCCTGACACTGGGGCTATACGCTTTGTCAAAGGGTCTCACTTAGACCAAACCTCATATAGACCGAATTGGTTTGTTTCAGATGAACCTATGCCTGGCACCAAAGGCGAACGTATTCCTCGCATACCCGCTGAGGCAGTTATCAATCCGACTCTTTCACTGGGTGATGTGACAATCCATCATGCCCGCACCCTTCATGGAGCATCAGCAAACCGCTCCCCAGATCAGTCGCGTAGAGCTATCTCAATTCGTTATTGCGGTGATGATGCTCGATATCACATACGTGAAGGTGCACCTTTGAAACCGCATCATACAACTATCAGAGAAGGGGACCCTCTCACCCATGAGCGTTGCCCAAAAGTCTGGCCACTTGCTTAGCTATTTAAAAGATTCCGGACTTCGCCTAGCAAACTAATCGTCTCGATTGCCGCTTCTTGTGGGATTGTCATGCAACGACAGGTTACGTCTGTGAAACCAAGTTCTTTGTAGGGTCGTAATTGCTCTGCGGCTTGTTCAGGGTTTCCGATGATCACGGCATCACGTCGTATCCCTCGGTAACCTTTTTCTATTAGCTCATCGCCGAGTTTATTTGCTTTATTTCCATCTTTGAGAACGATAACGTCTTTGCGAACAACAGGTCTAGGTGGCTTTCCGTAATCAGAACAAGATTCTAAATAGTACTCCAATAATTCTTTGGCATTTCTAACATTTAGAAATGGGGCTGCGTACCAAGCATCCCCCAAAAATGCTGCTCTATGTATACCTCTCCTACTGGTGCTTGCTCCTATCCACCATTCAATGTTCTGTGTTGGAATTGGGTTGACTTGAAGGTCAAGATCTCCATCAATACCGTTCTTTGCAAAGAGTGATTTAATTATTTGGATACTTTCTTCAAGGTCAATGCCTCTTGTTTTGGTGGAAGTTCCCATAGCTTCAAAAGTTGACTTTCCATCTCCTACGCCGGTCTGGATCACAAAAGTTGATTTCGTTAACGCCGCTAATGTCCCGACTTGTTCAGCAACGAGTACGGGGTTCCAGAGTGGGAGAAGAAACAGGCAACCAACGGGTCCAGAGTCCCATTCAGCGAGTAGGCGTGCAAGCATGGGCACATTCTGAAAATAGTTCACATGGGTCAAATGATGGTCACCCAGAGAAAGAAGGTCCAGTTTTGCCTCATTCGCTGCCCTAGCACGTTCAATCACTGCCTGGGCTCCTTCAAAAGGATCCTTATCGAAGGAAGTGGATGATAAAGAAAGTCCGACTCGCATAAAAGAATTATGGGTGCCGTGATGGAAGAATATCGCGTCTTGGCGGAAGTTCAATTGGGTGGTTTAACCAGATACCAATATTTTCTCCTGAACGTCCATCTGGCCCTTCGTCATATAGCTCTAGCATTAGGTCAGCTATTTGCTGGGGTTTCATCCACGTATCCACAATTTCTTGTGACATTTCACGATTAAATTGACCAGACGCGTATCGGATCATCGCAGAGTCAGTTGCATCCATACAGAACGCATTAACACGGATGCTATCTTCGGCCAGTCTTTTCGCCCAGCTCTGCGTAAGCCCATTTATTCCCCACTTGGAAGCATCA
>JASLWO010000021.1 GCA_030740795.1 Acidimicrobiales bacterium
AAGGTTCAAGGGCACCCATTCACAACCGAAGAATTACATGCAACCATTCTTAAGGCCATAGGGAAGAAATAAGAGGAGAATATGACTGATACCGCCCCTGCCCGAACAACAACAAAAGCAGAGTGGACTAGTGATCAGGAACCAAGATGGTGTCCAGGTTGTGGCGATTATTCTGTTCTGACAGCGATGCAACTTATGCTTCCTGAATTAGGCGCCCTTCCTGAAGAAACGGTTTTCATTTCCGGTATTGGGTGCGCGGCAAGATTTCCTTATTACATGGATACATATGGAATGCATTCAATCCATGGGAGAGCACCAGCTGTTGCTACCGGACTTGCTATTTCTCGACCAGAACTTGATGTCTGGGTTATCGGAGGCGATGGAGACATGCTTTCAATAGGGGGAAATCATCTAATACACGCGATGAGAAGAAACATAGATCTAACAATTCTCTTATTTAATAACCAAATTTATGGGCTCACTAAAGGCCAGTATTCGCCTACAAGCGAAGTCGGTAAAATAACAAAATCAACTCCAGTGGGTTCAATAGACCAACCCTTTAATGCAGTAAGCGTCGCCTTGGGTGCCGAAGCTACTTTCGTGGCAAGAACGCATGACATGGACCGTAAACATATGCAAGAAACATTTAAACGCGCTCATGCTCATAAAGGCTCTTCTCTTGTTGAAATCTATCAGAACTGCAATGTCTTCAACGATGGAGCATTTGCTGCAATTACCAAAAAAGATAAACGCGATTCTATGTTGATCCAATTGACGGATGGCGAACCAATTCGATTTGGTGTTGACAAAGAATTCGGAGTTATTTCCGACCAATCTGGAAACGCTCAAGTAGTGAAAGTTGATGATGTAGGAGAAGCTTCTCTCATAGTGCATGATGAGACATGTGAGAACTCCAGCATGGCCTTTGCGCTTTCGAGATTGTCAAGTGGCCCTTATGAACCGACTCCTATGGGAGTCTTCCGATCGGTCAAACGCCCAGAATACGCCAAAGTGCTTAATCAACAAATCGCTGTAGCAAAAGAACAAAATGGTGAGGGAGAACTTCATGAACTCCTCCGATCTCAGCCCACATGGATCGTTGAATAGCAAGTAGCATAGATCTATCGCACGGGTAAGACTAGATACTGAGCTTCTCCGAAGAGGGATTATTTCGGAAACTAAGGAAGCTGCTTCCTTGATTGATTTAAGACGACTTAAAGTCAACGGAAGTTTCGCATCAAAAAGTAGTCAGTTGGTGCTTCAGTCGGACAGCATTGAAATCGAAACCGGTCATAGGAAATACGTTAGTAGGGGAGGAGATAAACTTGAACACGCATTGGATGTTTTTGGTATTTCCCCACAAGGAAAGAACTGCATAGACGTAGGGGCATCAACTGGAGGGTTCACAGATTGCCTTCTCCAACGTAGAGCGAACAGTGTCACTTGTGTTGACGTCGGCTATGGCTTACTGCATGAAAAAATTCGTGGAGATAAGAGAGCAATTAACTATGAACGAACCAATATTCGTGATAGTAAAGCTGTGATTGGAGATAGAACCTTTGATCTTTTAACCGCTGATTTGAGTTTTATTTCTCTTAAAACTGTTATGAGGCAAATTCTGGATTTATGTCACGAGGAGAGTGAGATTCTTCTTCTAGTAAAACCACAATTTGAATCTACGAAAAATGAGGCAAACAAAGCAAAAGGCGTGATTAACAACCCTGAAATATGGTTACGGACACTTGAAGAAGTAACTTATAGCGCCAAAGCTTTTGGTGGGAATCTTCAGAATGCCACTGCATCTCCGATTCTAGGAAGATCTGGGAACAAAGAGTTTTTCTTACTTTTCGCGAAAAACTTTCCTAGCAAAAAAATTGATTTCGCAAGTCTGATTTGAACTCGCACCAACGACATGGTGTCTAAAGGGGCTGAGGACTCTAACCTAGAAGATGTATGACTCGTTTCATCACCTATATCAATACCCGACGCCCTGAAGCCCTCCAACACGCGAAAGAACTTATAGATTGGCTAGAAGGTTCTGGCCATGAGTGCCTAATGCACTATGAATCAGCTGAAGCAATTAACCGTCCCAACCTTGCGATTGATGAATCTGATATAGATTCAAGCATTAAACTTGCAATTGCTCTTGGTGGTGATGGCTCTGTATTAAGAACCGTTAGCGCTGTCGGGGAACACAGCATTCCAGTTCTCGGAATAAATTTCGGACGCATGGGATACTTATCCGAAGTGGAACCAGAAATGTCCCGTCAGAGAATAACTCAATTTCTTGAAGGCGACTATGAAATTCAATCCCGAATGCGCCTTGAAGTACATGCCCAAGGAGAAGCTTCTCCCAGATTCGGCCTTAATGAAGTAGTTGTAGAAAAAATTGATCCTGGCAAAACGGTTCGGTTATCACTGGAAATTAATGGTGATTTTTTCACCTCGTACGCTACGGATGCCTTGATTGTCGCTACCCCTACAGGATCCACGGCTTATTCAATGTCAGCGCGCGGTCCCATAATAGACCCGATGCATCAAGCGTTGTTGCTAACCCCAGTAGCACCGCATTCCTTATTTGACCGAGCGCTTGTCCTTTCTCCAGATGACGAACTTAGAATTTCTGTATTACCAGACTGTGAAGCTTCGTTCGCTGTAGATGGAAACGTGATCGAACGTCTTCAAATCGGAGAAGACATTACATGTTCCGCCGCAAAGCACCCAGCTCAGCTAGTCTCATTTGGTGGAAGTAATTTTCATAGAGCGCTTAAAGAAAAATTTGGCCTGTCTGATAGATAGAAAAAGGCACTTCGGGACAGCCAATGACTGAAGAAAAAACTTTAACCACTAATGGCAAAAGACTCCTTGAACTTGTAGTAACGAATTTAGGAGTCATAGAACACGCTTCCATGTTATTCGGACCCGGCATGACAGTCATTACAGGTGAGACTGGAGCAGGGAAGACATTAATCGTCACAGCTCTTCAATTATTATCAGGACAACGCGCTGAATCTTCACTAGTGGGACCGTTCGGAGAAGAAGCGAGAGTAGAAGCTCGATATTTAATAGGCGACGACGAGATGATCGTGGCTCGGGTAGTGCCTGGAGTTGGTAGATCAAGGGCCTATATTAATGGGGCTATGGCGACGGTTACAGCTCTTTCTGAAGCCACAAGCCCGTTGATCGAAATTCATGGACAGCATGGACAAACAGCTTTAGAAACTATGGAACAGCAGCGGACTGCATTAGATACTTTCGCTTTGATAGACGTTACCGACTTGAACGAATTACGACTGAAGGAGAAGAAACTTCTTCAACACCTAGAGAGTATAAAAGGAAACGTTGACGCTGGCACCGATCTTGATTTTTTGAAATTCCAAGAAAGAGAAATAGCTGACGCAAGAATTGAAGACCCAGAAGAAGAAACACATCTCAAAGAGGTAGAAAAACTTCTTGCTGATGCTACTGGAAACCAGTTAGCCGCTTTGCGCATTGCTGAAAGTCTCAATAATGGGGGGAAAATAGTAGAAGAAATATCTTCACTTCTTCATGAATTGAAAAATCGTGAATCACTCAATGAATTCACATCAAGGATTAATGAAGTCCTTGAATTAATAGCCGATATATCAACTGAGTCAAGAGAGTTTTCTGAACGGATGGATACGAGTCCCGAACGATTGGTTGAAATACAGGATCGCCGATCTCAACTTTCGGATTTAAGAAGGAAATACGGGGAGACACTTGAAGGGGTCTTATCAAAGCAACAGCAGTTGCAGGAGCGAATTGGAACTCTAGAAGAGGCAGATGGATTAGCGGAAAACGTCCAAGTAGAAATTGAAAAGATATCTCAAGAAATAGAAAGAGAGGAAAGAAAGGTAGGAAAAGCTAGGAAGGAAGCGGCTCCGAAGATATCAAAAGCGATTGAAGAAATCCTTAAAGATCTTGCTCTCCCAAATGCCCAAATACAATTTCATGCCGAAGGAACAGCAGGACAATCTGTTCAAATCCTTGTTTCTTTGAATAGCGGGCAGAACCTGTTGCCGCTTCAAAAAATTGCGTCAGGAGGAGAGCTTTCAAGGACGATGCTTGCTATGCGGTTGGTTCTGTCTACTGAACCAGCCACAGTCGTATTTGATGAGGTGGATGCCGGAGTTGGTGGAGAAACAGCGCATTCAATTGGTGAGTCACTCAAAAAGCTTGCCTCCGAACGGCAAATACTCGTTGTGACACATCTCGCACAAGTAGCATCATTTGCCGATGCTCAAATCAAAATCACTAAAACAGACGATGCTCAAATGGTGGGAATAGGTGTCAAGACTTTAAATGATGAACAGCGGGTTGTTGAAATCTCGCGGATGCTATCGGGGTCGCCGGATAGCGAAAATGCTAGAAAGCACGCCGAGGAACTCTTGAAAAAAACTTTCCGATAACGATTAAGATTGGAATTATCCAACGCGAGTAACAAACTCGGCGTTATGATGGAGTCCCGTGACCAAGCATATTTTCGTTACGGGTGGAGTCGCTAGCTCTCTTGGTAAAGGGATTACTGCCTCCGCACTTGGTCGCCTTCTAAAAGCACGGGGTTTGAAGGTGACGATGCAAAAACTTGACCCTTATCTAAACGTAGACCCTGGAACAATGAACCCATATGAACATGGGGAAGTTTTTGTCACAGATGATGGAGGTGAAACCGATTTAGACCTCGGCCATTATGAAAGGTTTATTGACGAGAACCTTTCCAGAGGTTCTAATGCTACAACGGGGTCAATCTATTCAGCTGTCATAGCTGCTGAGCGACGTGGAGACTACCTAGGGAAAACTGTTCAAGTAATCCCTCACATTACTGATGAAATAAAGCAACGTATATTATCGTTATCCGGCGAAGGCGTTGACGTAGTTATTACCGAGATCGGAGGAACAGTAGGGGACATTGAGATCCTTCCTTTCCTTGAAGCCATACGGCAATTCAGATTAGATATCGGGAAGGAAAACGTTTCTTACGTGCACGTCACGCTCGTTCCATTTATAGGACCTTCGGGTGAACAAAAAACTAAACCGACACAACATTCTGTTACAGAGCTACGAAGCCGAGGAATACAACCTGATGCAATCGTTTGTAGGAGTGAACAACCAATTAATGATGACCTAAAGAGAAAAATATCGAATTTGTGTGATGTCCCACTAAAAGGAGTTGTTAACGCAGCAGACGCTGACTCACTTTATGAGATCCCACTAGTGATTCATGATGAAGGTTTAGATAATTTTATTTGCGATATGTTACAAATAAATTCTGGCGATCCGGATCTATCGCAATGGCGATCCTTGGTTGGGAAAGTTCAATCTACTTCAGGAAAGGTACGTGTCGGGCTCATCGGGAAATACGTGACGTTAATCGATGCATATCTTTCAGTGGTGGAATCACTTAATCATGCTGGGATCCATGCCGGTACTAATGTTGAAATTGATTGGATACAGGCAGAAGATGTTGAAGGTCTTCTTGCGGCAGGGAGACTTAAAGATCTTGATGGAATAGTGATTCCCGGCGGATTCGGCGAACGAGGAATAGAAGGAAAAATAGCTGCAGTGGGTTACGCGCGAGTGAATGAAATACCCTGTTTAGGTCTCTGTCTTGGCATGCAGGTGATGACAATAGAATATGCAAGAAACGTGCTGGGACTAGCGGGAGCTCACTCAACAGAGTTCAATCCAACTACATCGAATCCAGTCATTGATCTCATGGAGTCGCAACGAGAAGTCACTGATATGGGCGGAACAATGCGATTGGGAGCATATATTGCCGAGCTGAAGGAAGGTTCTCAGGTAGCGACAGCGTATGGGAAAACCATAGTCTCAGAACGTCACCGCCATCGTTACGAGTTCAATCCAAAATTCAGACAAAGGTTCGATGAAAGCGAATTTGTATGTTCCGGAGAAAGCCCCGATGGGCGACTCGTTGAATTTATTGAACTCCCTTCTCACCCTTTCTGGGTCGGAACCCAGGCCCATCCAGAGTTTAAGAGCCGCCCAGATAGACCCGCTCCACTTTTTGCCGCTTTTATTACTGCTGCCGCCGTTAGAGCTGCGGGAAGAAACCCCCAACTCATCGACCTTGATGAACCCTCAAAAATCCTTTAGAAATCCAAAGGAGAGAGCAATTACATCATTCGAGCAAATAGACGAAACTATAAGGTACGAAGGGGATGTTATCTCAGTTGTAGAAGCGAACTTTTTAGGTCCCAGCGGAGAAAAAATCAAAAGAGAAATAGCTAGACACCCGGGAGCAGTTTGTATTGTGCCAATCGTCGGCTCAGATATTGTAATGATCCGCCAATACAGACCTGCCACTGGACGGCACCTTCTTGAAATACCCGCAGGAAAAAGAGATGTGGCAGACGAGTCACCGCACCTAACAGCTGAAAGAGAATTGCAAGAAGAAGTAGGTCTGGTAAGCAAAGACTGGATTCTCCTTGCAGAATTTTTCAATACACCTGGATTCTGTGATGAATACTCCTACTGTTACCTTGCTTTAGATTGTGAACCCGTTCCTGATAATAGGCAGGGCTTAGAAGAAGAATACATGTCAATTGAAAGGATCTCACTTCAAGATGCAGGTGCGTCAATCTCAGAAGGGGATCTGATAGACGCGAAATCTATGCTTGGAATTTTGCTAGCCTTGCAATACCTTGATGGATAACAGCACAGATACGCCCAACAGACAGATAAGCGACTTCCTCCTATGGTTGCGCGTGGAACGCGGAAGAGCAGAATCAACATTAGATTCGTACAAGCGCGACTTGAAAAAATTTGAACATTGGGTAAGAAACCAAAAACTCTCAACTGAAACATTGCAAGAAAGTGATGTGATCAGATTTCTTCGTAGCCTACAAGCAGAAGGGCTCGCTCAATCAACAGTTGCCCGGACCATGGTTTCGGTCCGTTCCTTTTTCAAGTTCATGAATGTAGAGGGGTTGCGAAAGGACAACCCTACTGAATCCGTTGAACTTCCACGCGTTCCTCGCGGCCTTCCTAAGCCAATTAGCGAAACAGAAGTAAATGAACTGCTCGCAGCGGTTGAAGGAGACAGTGCTGCTGCGCGACGAGATAAAGCGATTCTTGAAATCCTTTATGGAACTGGGGCACGAATATCAGAAGTCGTTAATATCTCATTGGGTGATATCGATCCCCACGAAGGACTTCTCAAGGTTCTAGGCAAAGGCAATAAAGAACGCATAGTCCCTCTAGGAAGTTATGCTATGCGGGCGCTGCTTCATTGGTTAGAACCAGAAGGACGTGGCTCATTTGAACCTGATCAATGGATAAGCAGAAATGACAGCGAAGCAGTCTTTCTGAACCGCAGAGGAGGGCGTCTTAGCAGGCAGGGGGGATGGGGAGTCGTGAAGAAGTACGGAGCGTTAGTAGGCTTAGGCTCTCGACTTTCTCCACACACCCTTAGGCACTGTTGCGCCACTCATATGCTAGAACACGGGGCTGATATCAGAACAGTGCAGGAATTGCTTGGGCATGCAAGCATTACAACTACACAGTTATACACTAAGGTCTCCCGAGACCAACTAGTGGACGCTTACAGGTCAGCTCACCCAAGAGCCCGGGTATAAACGAAGATGGGACACTTCGGCTCTGTGCGGCATTTAGTACTGCGATTTCTGGGTTCATTAATTAAACCCAAAAGAATAGAAAGAACGAAACAAGAACTCTTCTCAAAGTTGAACGAAGAAGAGAAACACCTTTTCGAACATCAAAGCGTAACCGATCAAAATCATAGTCTTCGTTCCGTAAAGCATCTATACAAAATAATGGATGCTGAGCCCCACGCTGATCTCGTAATAGCTACAGCCCTTCATGATATTGGAAAAACTCAATCACAACTCGGAGTTTCGGGGCGAGTTCTTGCCACATGCGTTGCAAGTATCTGTGGAGTGGGAAGAGTTCACTCATGGGGGAGCAAACGCAAAGGAACAATGTTAAATAAGATCTCCGTCTATGTGATGCATCCTGAAATCGGAGCACAAATGTTAGAAGACGTTGGAAGTAGCCAACTCGCTATTGTTTGGGCTCGAGACCACCACAAATCCAAAGAAGAGTCATCTATCGAAGGAACGCTTTTCACTGCTCTCCATAAAGCAGACAGGGCATGATTGAGCAACGAATCGTCAATGCGAATGATGAACGAATCGCTGATTTCGTTGGACTTAACGACCATCAACTGCGGCAAAAACGCGAACGACCCGATGGCGATATGGCAGGGTTTTTCATTGGAGAAGGGGTGATGGTGATTAACAGAGCTGTCCATGCCGGACATATGTTATTAACGCTCGTAGTGAGTCAGAAATTCGATCTTTCTAGATTTGAAAATCTTCCAGAAGATCTAGAAGTACTTCGATGCGACCCTGAAGTCCTTCAAGCTATTTCTGGTCATCCGGACCTCAAAGACCCGATAGGACTATTTCTCCGTCCAACAACGGATAACATTTCAGCAGTTATCGAGCATGCTGAAATTCTTTTACTTACCGAAAGTGTCCAAAACCCAACGAATATGGGAATGATCATGAGAAACGCAGCTGCTTTTGGTGTAGATGCAGTCTGCGTAGACTCGTCATCTTGCGATCCATTGTATAGGCGAGCTGTCCGTGTCTCCATGGGTCAAGTTTTCGCTGTTCCACATGTTCGAATCAACACGATTCCTGAAACGATTACACATCTTCGAGAACTGGGATTTCAAACGATAGCTCTTACTCCAGATAGAAAAGCGGATGTACTTGGAACCGTACTCCGCCGTAATACGGGACCAATAGCGTTGATCGTCGGTTCAGAAGGTGCCGGTCTTAGTTCAGAAACGCTTAATGCCGTTCAAGAGAAGGCTCTCATCCCTATGCGAGCCAATGTGGATTCGCTTAACGTCGCTACCGCCGCCGCTGTTGCACTATACGCAGTAAATGAATTTCGGACTAGCCTTTAAGGTTGAAGAAGTCCTGCGTTGGTCTTTGCGCGCTCCAAAGTTCTAGATGAGATTTCTTGGGCTCGTGATGCACCAAGTTGCAGAAGACGCTGCGTTTCACCCGGATCTGCTTGCAATTCAAAGAACCGTCGTTGAATCGGTTCAAGTAAATGGATCACGGCCTCAGCGGTATCATTCTTAAGGTCACCGTATCTTTCATATGATTCAGATAAAGATTTCGGATCAGAGGAAGTTGCAGCTCCAAGAATTGAAAGGAGATTTGAAATTCCAGGTTTCTCAGCAAGATCAAACCTAACTTCTGAATCACTGTCAGTGACAGCACGCTTTATCTTTTTTACAATCGCATCCGGTGACTCAAGAACTCCAATAGTCCCTCCAGGAGAAATCTCAGATTTAGACATCTTCTTATCTGGATGTTGCAAATCCATTATTCGAGCGCCTGCTGGAGGGATGACATGTTCGGGAACTATGAAAGTCTCTCCGAATCTGCTGTTGAACCTCTCAGCGATATCACGGGTAATTTCTAGATGTTGACGTTGATCGTCGCCTACTGGAACTAAATCAGTATCGTACAGCAAAATATCTGCTGCCTGTAAAGCAGGATAGGTAAACAAACCTCCAGAGATGAATTCATTTCGCCCCGATTTGTCCTTGAAAGCCGTCATTCTATTCAGTTCGCCAAAACTAACGGTACATTCCATGAGCCATGCAAGCTGAGAATGTTCAGGGACATGGCTTTGGATGAAAAGGATGCAATCTTGCGGATCAAGGCCAACGGCAATTAACAGTTGTGCTAGTTCAAGCGTATTCTTTCGAAGCTCTTCAGGGTCTTGGGGTAGTGTTAACGCATGCAAATCAACGATGCAATAAACAGCATCGTTTGATTCTTGATGCTTTACCCAATTCACTAGCGCGCCAAGAAGGTTCCCGAGGTGTAGTTCTCCTGAGGGTTGAATCCCACTGAATACGCGTGCCATTGGCTCAAGGTTAGGTGATACTGAGGAAAAAATGGGTTACCTTCAACCCAAAGTTGCTCTCCACCACAAGCTAAGATCTAGGTATGGAAGATAATAGACAACCTCCGATTGACTACATTGACCGAATCACTGCGACGTATGAGGCATTGGGGTACGACCGATACCAGTGGCACTATGCTCAAACTGCTCCTTCGTTCGCTAAACGGACCAAGCTTGTATCGGAAAGCAAAATAGGGATGATAGCGACAGGAGGGATTTACCGAACCGGTCAAATATCTTTTCACTACAGGGATGATGCATCCTATAGAGCGATCCCTTCGGAAACTAATGCCAGTGACCTACGAGCAACACATTTCGCATACGATCTAAGTGGCGCTAGGGAAGACATAAACGTTGTTTTTCCAATCAAAGCAATGAAAGCCCTTAAAGAAGAGGGACACATTGGTGCTATCTCTGAGAATTTCTTCACATGTATGGGAGGAATTTATTCTCAACGGTCCGTTCAAGAAGAGCTAGCTCCTAACTTGGTAGAAAGGTGCTTGCAAGAAGAAGTAGATGCCGTTCTGCTTGTCCCTGTCTGACCTGTGTGTCATCAGACCGTGGGTTTGATAGCACATCAACTTGAAGAAGCAGGAATCGCTACAACATCAATTTCAACAGCGAAAGATATAACAGAAGCCGCACGGATGCCAAGGTCAGTATTTCTAGATTTTCCCCACGGCTATACAGCAGGAAAAGTTGCAAATACGAGACTTGCGATAGATATTATCAAAGCAGCCCTTGACCTTATCGATGCAGTTGATGAGGAAACTCTAAAGATTCTTCCATACCGATGGGGAAACAATGATTCTTGGAAAGATTCGGTCTTTCAAATACCTGAAAGAGAATCTGCTACTACTGATTTACGTTTAGAACGCTCAGATTCACCGCAATATCAAACGACCCAAGATCGTGAATATGCCATAGAGAGTCACGATGGCGAAGATTGCATGATTTGCTCAGGAATCGACTACTAGAACTTCTCAGAGCCGCTTTACTTATAAGCGATTAAGCGATCAATGGCGCCCTGAATCAAACGTGAATACTCGTGGCAAAAAACACAATCAGTGACTACAAAGCTAAAGAATTTGCCCATAGGATGCGCTTGTCTCCTATAGAAAGCATCTAAGGTATCCCCGTGACCTATGAAGTTGAAACCCCTGTGTTCAGTGGTCCATTTGACCTGCTTTTGCACTTGATACTCCAAGATGAAGTTGACTTATACGAAATTTCCCTTGGAGGAATTATTGATTCTTATATTCAAGAGATTCAACGAATGGAAGATGTCAACCTTGCTGTAGCTACAGAATTTCTTCTTATCGCTGCGACTCTCATTGAGCTCAAGAGCCGAAGACTACTCCCGGATACTTCAGATCTTGATCTAGAGGAAGAATTAGCTCTATGGGAAGAACGGGACCTTCTGCTTGCCCGGCTCCTTGAATGCAAAACATTCAAGGATGCTTCTCACGTATTAAAGACATTGACTTTGGATGCAGCTCTTTCTTACCCGCGCTTGTCTGGAATGGAAGATCAATTCATAGGATTGTTACCCGACTTGCTCGAAGGTGTCTCAGGCGAGGATTTACATGAAGCATTCCTACGGGCGACCGCGCCGAAACCGGAACTAGATTTATTCCATGTCACTTCAGTGAAGCTGACCGTTGCAGAAACTGTTGAATATCTGATTGAAGAACTACCACAAATGGGACGAGTGACGCTTCGTGAATTGACATCGGCAGCTGTAGATCGAGTAGAGGTCGTTGTGTATTTCTTGTCAGTTCTTGAACTCTACAAGCAAGGGGTCATTGATTTGACTCAAATTGCGACATTTGGAACATTGACAATTGAATGGCTCGGTGTAGATACTGAAACAGGCCTACTTGGAATAGACGCCTACGAGGGATAAATGGATAATTTGCAAGAATATAAGAAAGCAATTGAAGCGGTCATCCTCGTTTCTGACAACCCAGTTGAACCTACGCTTCTAGCGCAGCTTTTAGAAATACCTATGACCGAAGTTGAACAGATTTGTATAGCGTTAGCCGAAGAATACGCGCAGCAGGAGCGAGGATTCGTTCTCGCTAACGTCGCTGGAGGGTACAGATTCCAGACAGATCCTGATATGGCTCCCTATGTGGAGCGATTTGTTCTTGAAGGTCAAGGTTCACGATTGTCGTCTGCAGCTCTTGAGACGCTCGCTATAATCGCCTATAAGCAGCCAATTTCACGTATGCAGGTTTCTGCAATCCGAGGCGTAAATGTTGAAGCTGTTATTAGGACTTTGCTGCAACGAGGTTACATAGGCGAGGTGGGCAAAGATACTGGTCCAGGGAGCGCTAGTTTGTTTGGGACCACACCGCTTTTTCTTGAAAGGCTAGGTCTTAGCGCTTTGACCGACCTGCCGCCGCTCGCTGATTTTGTTCCAGATGCAGATGTTGTTGAAGCTCTTGAAGGCGGGTTACGCCCTGAAGGATTTGAAGATAGAGCCACGATGATGACTGCGGAATCAAAAGGTGAAACCCGTAACGACGATTATCTATAGATTAGGTGCAAATTGGATAGTGGCGAAGACAAGGAGGAGAAACTCCAAAAGGTCTTAGCGCGCATGGGAATCGCAAGCCGGCGTACCGTTGAGAACTACATAGCTGATGAACGTGTGCAGGTAAATGGAGAAATTGCCCACATCGGTCAACGAGTAAATGTAGAAGAAGATGAATTGTGTTTTGATGGAGTGCCGCTTCGAGTGAAACCCAGTCTTATCTACTATTTGCTCCATAAGCCAATAGGTGTTATTTCCACAGCTAAGGATCCGCAGGGTCGGGATACCGTCGTTGACCTTCTCCCCTTAGAACCAAGAGTATTTCCCGTGGGGCGATTAGATAAAGAAAGCGAAGGCCTATTGATCGTGACCAATGACGGGGACCTGACCTATCGCTTGACGCATCCCTCCCATGGGGTTGAGAAAGAGTACCTTGTAGCGGTACAAGGGAAAGTATCTCGAGGGAACCTCAGGAAACTTCGAGAGGGGATAGAACTTGAAGATGGGATTACTGCACCGGCGAAAGTGTCACAGATTGATGATGGGCTCGTGAAAATCATTATTCATGAGGGGAAGAATCGACAGGTAAGAAGAATGTTCCAACTTATAGGGCATCCAGTGAAGCGACTTGTGCGCACTAGGATAGGTAGCCTTGTTGATCATAAACTCCAATCTGGGCAATGGCGCCTACTTACTGCCTTGGAACTACTTGATTTTGAAAGTTCAACTGCTCTAGCTGGGAGAGAATCAGATGGTAAAGCAGAGAAGTAGCAGAAAAATACCCGTAGATTTACCCGAAGTCGCAGTAGTATCGCTTCCAAGGCAAACTTTCAACGCAATCGCTTAGAGAGGCAGAAATGCATAAAAAAGCTGGAATAATCGGCCTCGGGCTTATAGGGGGATCCATTGGTCAAGCACTGAGAGAAGATGGTTGGGAAGTTGTCGGTATCGATCTTGATGATTCCCGAGTTGTGGCAGCAATTGAAATGGGGGCAATTGACCATACTGGATCAATGGAAGGGACAGAGATAGTTTTTGTCGCTACTCCAGTAGGCGCGATTGCTGGTGCTGTCCAGCAAGCAATTAACGAAGGTGCTTCGGTGGTGACTGACGTCGGTAGCGTAAAGGGTTCAATCTGCAAAGAGGTAACTGATAAACGTTTCGTTCCCGGGCATCCTATGGCGGGAAGCGAACAAGAAGGAATTTCAGGTGCTAGAGCGGATCTTTTTCGAGGCGCTGCTTGGGTTCTGACCCCAAGGGAGAACACAGACGATGCCTGTTTCGCTACAGTCAGGTCAACCATAATTTCTCTTGGAGCTGACGTTATCGTTATTGACCCTAACTCGCATGACGAATTAGTAGCTGTAGTTTCTCATGTTCCCCACTTAACTGCCGGTTCCTTAATGCGGATAGCGGATGATCATTCGCAAGAGCATCGACCTCTACTCAGGTTAGCTGCAGGAGGCTTTAGAGATATGACTAGAATTGCTGCAGGTCATCCTGGTATTTGGCCGGATATCTGTATGGATAACGCAACCGCTATTACATCGGTTATTGATGAAGTGATTTCGTCTTTGCAAGAAACTCGGGATTTTATTTCCACCGAAAATAAAGAAGCTTTATTGACACGATTGCAACAAGCAAGAACAGCGCGAGTTAATTTGCCTACTGGTGTTCCCCAAGATATAGAACTCGCTATTGTGCGGGTACCTGTACTTGATCAGCCCGGTGAGTTGGCTAGCCTTACAAGATTAGCGACTGAAATTGATGTGAATATCTACGATTTAGAAATCGCCCATTCAAGTGAAGGTCAGAGGGGTGTGGTAATTATGGTTGTCCCAGTGGATAGGAGTGAGCGTTTGTTAGGTGCGCTCATGGCCAATGGGTATAGGCCATCTGTGAGAACAATGGAGTAAACATGCTGTCCATTGATCCGTTAACGAAACCTCCTGATATTGACCTTGAATTGCCGGGTTCAAAAAGTATCACCAACAGGGCATTGATTCTTGCTGCGTTAGCAGATGGAACCTCCACGCTACAGGGAGCTCTTTTTGCTGAAGATACATTAGCGATGGTTGATTGTCTCCGTGGATTAGGAGTGGGAATCGAATGTGATGAATCTAATAACAAAATAGTTATCTCCGGTTGTGGGGGAGATCTGAATCCAAACGGGAAACCGTTATGGGTGCGTCAAAGTGGAACTACCGCACGGTTTATCATGCCGCTCGCTGCTCTAGCGCGAACAGAAATCCTAATAGATGGCGACCTTCAAATTCGTAAACGCCCACAGCAAGAACTATTTGATGCTCTTGAAAAGCTAGGGGTGGAAGCTACCTTCCAAGGAGAGCAAGGTCATCTCCCTGTAGTAATCAACGGAGCGGATCTTCATGTAGAGGACCTCCAAGTCAAAGCGGAACAGTCAAGCCAATACGTTTCGGCGTTGCTGCTTTCAGCTCCATGCATGGCAGAGGATATGACTTTAGTCGTTGATGGCGAAATAGTATCAAAACCATATCTTCAAATGACCCTGACCATGATGCGATCCTTCGGGGCTGATGTGGAAGAAGTTGATCAAAACCATTTTCGTATTCGAGCTACTGGATATAAAGCTCAGGATTATAAGGTAGAAGCAGATGCGTCGACGGCGTCATATTTTTTTGCTGCGGCCGCTTTGAGTGGTGGACGAGTCAAAGTGAAAGGATTGAGCCAGTTTTCGATTCAAGGCGATATTGGCTTTGTTGATTTGCTTGAAGAAATGGGTGCAGAAGTAAACCGCAGTGAAGAATATGTTGAAGTCTGCGGCATTAGCACTCTTCGTGGCATAAATGCGATGATGAAGAGTATTTCCGACACAGCTCCAACATTGGCTGTGGTTGCCCCATGGGCAGACACTCCAACTTCTATTTCTGGCATCGGGTTCATAGCTCATAAGGAATCTGACCGAGTAACAGCGGTTGTTACTGAATTACGAAAATTAGGAATAGAAGTAGGAAATCATGGAGATGGTTTCACTATTAAACCCGGATCAATTAAAAGCGGACTTGTCCATACATATGATGATCATCGTATCGCCATGGCTTTCACTGTATTAGGTCTCATTTCCGGAGGTATCGTTCTTGACAACTCAGAATGCGTTTCGAAAACGGTTCCCGATTTTTTTGAATACGTTGACCGACTACGTTTAGATGGAGATGAGGAACTTGATATTTTAGCTATCGACGGACCTGCCGGATCTGGAAAAACTTCTTTGGCGAAACGAATCTCTAGCGAAATTGGTCTTGAATACTTAGATACTGGCGCCATGTACCGCAGTGTTGCAGCCGTTGTTATCAAAGAGGAAGTAGATCCTCTAAACAAAGATCTCGTTGTCGCCATAGCGAACAAAGTTAAGATTAGCTTTGTCGGCGAAGAAGTATTCGTAGATGGAGAGAACCTTACTGAAGTTATCAGAAGTTCAGAAGTCAATGCAGTCGTTAGTCATGTTGCCGCTAATCCAGGGGTTCGAGCTGTCCTTCGCCGCAAACAAAGAAGTTGGGCTCGGGAAAGAGGGGGTGGCGTGCTTGAAGGAAGAGATATCGGAACCGTGGTCTTTCCCCGAGCGAAACTGAAAGTATATGTAACTGCAGCACCGGAAGAGCGAGCGAGACGGAGGAGCCTTGAATCAGGGCGTTCCATGGAAGAAATTCTTGAAGACATCACAGGACGAGACCAGATAGACAGTTCCAGAGTTGACTCCCCTCTGTCTGTGAGCAGTGATGCTTTGGTGGTTGATAGTACAGGGAAGACAATCAACGATGTGGTCGAAGAAATCCTTGGGAGTTTCAATGCCTGATGCACTCTCTGGAGCTCGTGACGCAGTGGATCGGAAACTTCCTTTTCTCTCAATCGTCTGGTACCTGTTTATAAAATATTTTACGAGAACTGTATTTTTCTTCTACTTCCGCGCGTACGTTCGCAATGCGAAAGCGTTACCAAAGTCAGGACCTGTAATTTTCTCGCCGATACACCGTTCAAACTTGGACGTGCCACTAGTTGGATCCAATGCACGCCGGAAGTTGCATTATCTCGGGAAGGGATCGCTGATGACGAACCGTTTCGTGGCTTGGACGCTAGTCGGATGTGGCACTATCCCATTAGACCGTGATTCCCGAGCAGATAAGTTGGCTTTAGATGCTTCCCTTAAAGCCTTGAAAGAAGGCAAAACACTCGCTGTCTTCCCAGAAGGGGAAAGGAAGTCAGGGCCAGAAGTGTTGCCCTTGTTGGATGGGGCCGTTTGGTTATCTGCAAAAGCAAACGCCCCTATACTCCCTGTAGGTATAGGCGGTTCAGAACGGGCAATGCCCAAAGGAAGTTATCTTCCAAATCCCCGTAAAATCGTAATACTATACGGTGATCTAATTCCAGCTCCACAGCCACAGGAAGGGGCCAGACGGGTGACACGGAGTGAGCTGCGCAAATATTCGGAAGATCTTCGAGTTGTCCTGCAAGAACTCTTTGATGAGGCACAAGAGATGGCTGGATCACCGAATGAACATAGTTAAACAAGCGTAGTAAGGACTTCAGAAGCTCCTATTGCACGATCTTCGTTTTCGGATTTAACGCCACTATTAGCGAAACCTAAGTTCGCGAAAAAACCAATGGCATTTATTAAAGGCCTAAGTTCTCGCGGAGGAGGGAAATACTCTTCTTCAGTTACAAAATTGAGTTCCTCAACACCGTTTACTGGGGCAAGTTCCGAAATTACTTCCTGGACGAGTTCTTCGGGGGCTGAAGCCCCAGCTGTAACACCGACCACGCCAATCAAGGTTTTGGGTACTTCATTGGCATGGTTCACTCTGAGAACTTTTCCGCACCCGACCTCTCGTGCAAGTCGTTCTAAAGCGCGAGTATTTGAAGAATTCGCTGAACCGATGACAATGACGCTGTCGCATTGTTCAGCTATCTCCAATAATGCGCCCTGCCGGTTAGTCGTAGCGAAACACAAGTCACTGCGGCCCGGAAGGAAAAGGGAAGGAAACCGTTGTTGAGCTGCTTTAAGGATAGATGACCAGTCGCGGTGGCTAAGGGTGGTTTGGGCGAGCAACGAAACCGGTTCTGCAAAGATTGGTAGTTTCGATACCTCATCAACAGATTCAACCCGGTAGGTAGAAGAAGGAGCCACTGCCATGGTTCCGATTGCTTCTTCATGACCTTGATGTCCGACATAGATGATTTTGTGACCTTTTCCAGAACGAACTTTAACTTCGTGATGAACTTTGGTGACTAAAGGACAGACCGCATCAACAACGAACCGTTTTCCTTTACGGGCTTTCGCAACAACCTCAGGAGCTGAACCATGTGCGCTCAACATGATAGGGGAGCCTTCAGGAACTTCGTTGATGTCATCAACGAAGATAACTCCGAGCGACTGGAAACGTTCAACGACAATTTTGTTGTGAACAATTTCGTGATAGCAATAAACCGGAGCGGGGAAGGCACGAACCATCCATGTCAAGGCCTTAATGGCCATTTCCACACCTGCGCAGAAACCCCTTGGAGCGGCGAGAATAACCTTGTCAACGGCCATCTATACAGTCTGACGCAACAAAACAAAATTCCTACGCTATTCCTAAGATATTTTTGCAGCGGTCATCTTTTTATTAATCAACTTATTAGAGACTTTGGCGAATAACCTTAGAGTATGTCCACGGCAAGAGTAGTAGATGTTCACCCAGGATCCCCCGCTGACTTAGCGGGCATCAGTATAGATGATGAAATTCTTTCATTAAATGGGGAAGTGCTTAGAGATGTCATTAGATATCAAATCCTCACCGATGAACCCAATATTGACATCGCATTAAACAGAGGTGGGATTGCTATTGACCTGCAGATAGACAAAAGACCAGGGGAATCCCTTGGGGTGGAAGTCCATTCAGCGGTTTTTGACCAAATCAGAACATGTGACAATCACTGCGAATTTTGTTTTATCTACCAATTGCCTAAAGGATTAAGGGAAAGTCTTTATCTGAAAGACGATGATTATCGCCTTTCATTTCTTTATGGGAATTTCACGACTCTTACACGATTCACTGAGGCAGATCTAGAGCGAGTAGTTACAGAGGGGCTATCACCACTCAATGTCAGTATTCACGCAACTGATCCTAAAATACGTAACGAAATGCTAAGAAATCGACGTGGCGGACCTAGTCTTCGCTGGCTTAAAGCGCTTTTAAATCACGGTGTTTCAATACATGGTCAGCTCGTTATATGCCCAGAGATAAATAGTGAGATGATTTTAGAGGACACTTTGTGCACGATTTTTGAACAATACCGCTCGTTACGTTCCCTTTGCGTTGTCCCTCTTGGAGTTAGCAAACACTCAAAAGAAAAAAGGATGCGTCCCCATACGAAAGAAGAAGCGGGGAATGTTATAAACACAGTTGAAAGATGGCAGCAAACCTTTCTTCGCCACGAAGGGAGAATGCTCGTACATGTCGCAGATGAATACTATTTAATCGCAGGTCGCGAATTCCCACCAACCGAACATTACGACAGTTTTGACATGTACGAAGATGGGGTAGGCATAGTTCGAACATTTGAACGCGAGTTCAATGGCGAAGTGCACGAAGCAACAAACACCGCCGCAGGGTTTTTCGCCTGGGTGGATGGGGCACCTTCTGAAGGCTACCGATCTATCCGTAACCCAGGACAAACGACCACTTACCGAAGTAAAGGAAACACTCCAGTTGGGATACTGACTGGAGAATACGGTGCACGCACACTCTCACCGCTTGTAGCATCACTAGATAACAATGATATTCGGATAATCCCTGTTAAGAATAAGTTCTTTGGTGGGAATGTTGCAGTAGCTGGCCTTCTCGTCGGTGAAGACATTGCTAGGACACTCCAATCAGAACCCGATGATCACAGATATTTACTGCCCGATGTGTGTCTTTCACAAGGAAAATTTCTTGATGGAATGACACCGGCAGATTTACCGATTCAAGTAGAAATAATACGAACGGACGGGATTGCTCTTCGCGAAGCACTAGGAATGCCATCATGAGGAACTATCCAATTGTCGCAGTTGTTGGAAGGCCGAATGTAGGCAAATCAACCCTTGTAAATCGTATTATCGGACGAAGAGAAGCAATAGTCGAAGAACGACCTGGTGTCACCCGTGACAGAAATGAATTTGAAGTTGATTGGGCCGGATATGACTTCACCCTTGTTGATACCGGAGGATGGTCACCGAGAACCCGAGACGCGAAAAGGCTTGACGATAAGGTAAGCGAACAATCTGAACACGCTATTCAAGAAGCTGATGTCACAGTTTTTGTGGTTGATGCAAGGGTCCGTCCCACGACAGAAGATTCTTTAATCGCGGAAATGCTCAGGACACGAGAAAAACCAACATTTCTCGTCGCTAACAAAGTCGATAATGTAAGTCACGAAATGGGGATGTGGGAATATCTGTCAATGGGACTTGGAGACCCAAATCCTGTATCAGCACTCCACGGCCGAGGAACAGCAGACCTTTTAGATCTGATCGTAGAAAAACTCCCTCGTATAGAAGAAGAACCAGAGGACTCTGAAGAAGGTAACGAAGATGAACCCACAGTAGCTATAGCTATAGTCGGACGTCCCAACGTAGGAAAGTCAACACTATTTAATTCGCTCATCGGCGAAAATAGGGCAGTCGTACACGACCAAGCGGGGACAACTCGTGATGCTATTGACACCATTGTTGAAAGCGAAATCGGAAACATAAAGTTCGTTGACACAGCGGGGATGCGGAGAAAAGCGAAAATCTCAGAAGACACAGAATTCTATTCGCTAGTACGGGCTCTTAAAGCCATAGACAAGGCAGATGTGGCACTACTGGTAGTTGACTCAACGGTAGGGGTTACTCATCAAGACCAGCGTTTATCTGAACGAATAGATGCAGCAGGCTGCCCCGTAGTTGTCGTTTTCAATAAGTGGGAACTAGTTGATACGGACGAACGCGAAGTCCTTGTGGAACAAGTTGAACGAAAACTCGGTTTTCTAGGCGATCCACCAATAATGAAAACATCAGCACTTTCTGGTAAAGGAGTCCACCGTCTATACCCAATCCTCTCTGAAACAATCAGTAACTATCACCGCCGCGTACCTACCAGAGAAGTAAATCTCGTTATCCGCCGTGCGCAAGCAGCGCATCAAGCCCCAGGAGGAGCACGCATACTCTATGCAACACAAGGTGCCGCCGAACCTCCGACATTTACTCTCTTTGTGAGTAGAAAAATTCCACGAACCTACGTACGGTACATAGAAAATCAGCTTCGTGAACAACTGGATTTAGGGTCAGTTCCCATCAAAATTAGAGTTCGTAATAGAAACGATTAGTCTCTCTAAACCGGCAAAACACTGGCTTCTGGCAAAAAATGCAAGTCAGAGGAGTGGAAAGCGGTTGTGAGCGTCGTATGAGGGTACCCTTTAAGGTATGGAAACACCATTTCTGATAGCGTTAACAGTTCTTTCTGTAGGGGCAGCTTACGCATGGAGCCGGTCTGCAAGACTCAGGCTTCGCCTCCTTACTCGTCTTGAAAGTGACTTACATGACCTCGCTGAACTTGATTCTGTCGCTCAACGAAAAGCGATAGCGTTAACCCGAGGCGACTACCGCCGTGACCTTCACGCGGTTATGACCTATGTATTGGTCGGAATGGCTTCACTAATAGTAGCTTTAACAAACTCGCTCTCAGCAGTGGCTCTATACGCTCTTCTAGCTATACCAGCGATCTTTACTCTGCTGTACAATCGAAACGCTGTTCGCGAAGCCCGGTTGAGCGAAGAGCGATTCGAAATGGAGAAACGAGCTGAAGAAGCACTCAATCAGGAAACTCTTGCGCCACGTGCATGGGCAAGCCGTCTCGCCCCAGACGAACTCCCTGACTTCTCCGGATTTGAAGTAGGTCGTATTTATCAGGCTGGAACTGGGCTCATGGCTGGGGATTTCTTTGATCTCTTTAAAGTCAGCGAATCTCGACTAGTCGCGGTCGTCGGGGACGTCGCCGGTCATGGAATCGAATCAAGCATCACCGCTTTCCAAGCGAAATACCTCCTGCGAGTATTCCTCGCCCAATTCCGTGACCCTGCACAAGCTTTAGAAGAATTAAATGAACAAATGTCGGGAGGGGAACGAATAGAAGAATTTATCTCCCTCGTCGTCGTCATTTTTGACACGGAGGCCGGAACTCTTCGCTTTGCTTCAGCCGGTCACCCAGCAGCTTTCCTCTGGCACGAACGAGAAGTCCGACCACTTAAAGCAACAGGTCCGCTTCTTATGCTCAACCCCAAAGCGACTTATCTGAGCCGAGAAATCCCCTTGGAAACTGGTGACATGATTCTCATGTACACCGACGGATTAGCGGAAGTACGCAATGGGGAAGACTTGTTCGGAGAAGACCGGATAGCGCAACACATCACCCGTGACCCTGGCATAGCTCCAGAAGTGCTTGCGAAAACACTTCTGGAATCAGCGAGAGATTTCTCTCGAGAGGCAATGGAAGACGATGTAGCTATTTTGGCGATCCGGCGCGAATAGACTTCCCTAATGCCTTGGTGTGAAACATGCGATAAATTCCACAACCCTGCAACTATTGATGAGGCAGGTACATGTCCAGAATGCGGTGACAATGTAGAAGTAGGTGAATTAGTCCAAAACGTAGAAGAAGAAACTGTGAAAGTACCATGGCATTTCTGGGTTGGAGTAGGAGCAGTTATCGCATACTTAGGATGGCGAGTGATACAAGGCGTTGGTTTACTCTTCTGGTAAACAGTAGATGCCAGCGATGTTCTTAGCTACGATGAGTGACTTAACCAAACGGGCTGTGGCGCAGCTTGGTTAGCGCGTCGGTCTGGGGGACCGAAGGTCGGAGGTTCAAATCCTCTCAGCCCGACAAGTGATAACTGTCACACAGAACTGCTAAAGTACGGAAATGCTAGAGCCCGACCTTTCCCCAAGTCTCGTAACTCAATGGGCAGGATGCGACCACTTTCTCACGAAAGAACTTCAAAAGCGAAAGAAGAATGAAAACCCTGACCGAATAAGCACTAATTTCTTTGATGCTGATGATGAGCGAACTATGCCAAGGAATTTCACTGAAATGCTATTCAAAAAAGGATTGTTGCATGAGAAACAATGCTTTGAGCGGTATAAAAGCGTTTACCCACCTGACAAAATTCTAGATTTGACTGTTGGCAAAGAAAACCCACCCGGAACTTGGACAGAGTGGATAGAACGAGTCGGCAATCCATTTGAACATGAAAATGAATATGAGATCATCTTTCAGATGCCGTTCAAATTTGCTGGCATGCGTGGAATTGCTGATTTCCTTGAGAGAAGAGTCTACGAAGAGAAAGATGAGTCAGGAAACATTGTTGCGAGGGTGTGTTATGAGCCTGTCGATTCAAAACTGACAAGGAATGCAGCGAAAATCTCACATATTAAACAATTGCTTTTTTATACCGAAGCGATAAAGGAAGCATTCAATGGAAAGATCACTCCCAAAGAAATACATGTAGCGCTAGGAACTCAAAGCAGCTCAGACGAGGAGAATGAGACCAGGCCAGCTGGGCTTCCAGTACTCCAATCATTTGCAACAGACAAGTACAGGTGGCAATGGGATAGGACTCGTGAACAGCTCCACCAAATAGTCAATCTTGACGACGGTGAACTCGCAAAGAGAACAGAGGCAAAATGGTGTTCGTCTTGCACATATTGCAAATTCTTAGATGACTGCAGCGGGGAATGGGGAGACGATCCGCTCCATGAAATTACTGGCATTCTTGAGACCCATATGGAAGTACTCAAAAAATATGGTATTGACCGAGTAGCTAAACTTGCCTTGCTTCCTAAAGAATGCATTCCGGATTTTGAAGAGAAATATGATTTACGTGATGAAAACCACGACCATTTTCAAGAACTTGTTGAAATATTAGAAAGCAGGGTGGGAGTCACAACTAAAGAAATTAGAAGCGAGTGGGAAAGCAGAGTGGATTTAGCCGACTTTGAAATGGATCCGTATTCCTTAACGAGACTTTGGAGGCAGGCTCGTCTGCAAACCATAAAGAGAGAGACAGCTCTTTGCCCACGATGCGGGCAAAGAGTTGCAGAAACTGAGAGTCAATGTCGAAATGAAGCATGCAAGGAAGAACTCAGAATTGAAGAAAGTGACGAAAACGGAAATAAAGATGAAAAACAAGCTCAAGGGGAAGGCTTAGTCCTTGCTAATTTTTTTTCGAAACAAGAGATGCGAGAGAAAATGCAGGCTCGATGCGAAAAACCTGACGTTGTTGATTGGCAGTTGGAAGAGTCATTATTGCATTTACCAGAAATGCACGACTCTGATATTTATCTAGATTTTGAAGGCCACCCCTTCTGGACAATCGAAGAAGACATCATTTTCTTATTTGGTTACATAGTGAAAGAAGAAGGTGAGTGGGGATATAAATACCTTGAATCTCATGATGATGAGGGGAATCCATCCAAGGAAATGGAAGCCCAGAGGGTTGAAGAGCTCATAAATTTTTTCTATGATCGGGTTCAAGTTCATCCCGAGATGAAGGTGTATCACTACAACCACACGGAAAGGCATCTTCTAGCTCAGCTAAGCAGTTCTGAAAATCCGATGTTGAGCATTCTTGCAGCCTTCGGACAACACGCTTCATCCAATGATGAATTCTTCCAAAATGACATAAGTACTCCAAGCGGGAAATTGAGCAAGATGATCAGCGATGGCGTGTTCGTGGATTTGCTCGCTGTTATCCGTAACAGTTGCCAGGTGGGATGTAAGGGTTTCAGCCTTAAAAAGCTTGAGCAAATCGCTGGTTTCCAGCGCGGGGAAGAGGTAGATCTAGATCTAATGGTTCCAGTAGAAGATGGGGTAATGTCTTTGAATGAGTTAGGACTATCCGGAGCGTCTGAAAATTCTAATGAGGAAAGCTCTGGTGACATATCGGCAGGTGCTGGGGCGGTGTATGAGTATGAGTTGTATGCGAATTACAAAAGATATGTGGATGCTAATGGCGACCCATTAGAAAGGGACGATGAACGTCTAGAACGAATTAGGCAATATAACAAAGATGACGTAGATGCCACTAGAGAAGTACATGCCTGGTTGTTGCAAGAACGAGCGAAACTTGATGACATCTCATTTAAGAAATCAGGATATGAACGCCCAGAAAGAGAAATTAGTGAAATAGGGGAACAAGTTCAGGCCTTGCAGGAAATATTAGTAGAGAGAGCTCAAGGTATTTATGGAACTTGAGGAGAACAAAGTAAATGAAATAGAAAGGTTAAGACTTTTGTTTCATTTACCTGAGTTTTGGGAAAAGGAGTTTTCGATAACCGCTATGGAAGCGCGCCGGGCAATTGAAAGTGAAGACAGGAATGCTGACTCTGTCCTCCTAGTAGATAGTTACTTAGGGGCTAATGAAGATCTCAACAAAGCAACATTCAAATTTGATGCAAATCAAAGATTAACGGCTAAATGGAAACAGACCCCCCCCTTTGACAGGCCAGAGATAGCCCTGCTGTTAAATGATGACTCCCTCT
>JASLWO010000022.1 GCA_030740795.1 Acidimicrobiales bacterium
TGCGAACAATGGTGAATGTGTAAATTTCCCCTTTCTCAGAGGTCTCGACCCATCCTGGTTCTGCTCCGCAAGAAACACAAAGGGTTTTCGGAGGGAACTGCGTGTTCTTACACTCTCCGCAACGTTGAATGATGAGCTTTCCTTCCCCAGCTGCTAAAAAATATTCACGGTCAACAGGACCAGGCCCAAGAGGTATCCGGTTCCATGGACCTTCGTCGATTACTTCCATTACCGCCGATCCTTACCCAAAATAGTCGTCCCGATATAGGAAAGTAGGCCCCCGCAACCCGCTGCCAGCGCTAGTTCACAGTCTGGAACCTGCGAATCTCCGCCATGACCTCGGAGTTGACGAACAGCTTCGGTTATGAGCATGGTCCCACGCATACCTGAATGGCAACTTGATAAAGATCCCCCATCCGTATTCATTGGCAAAGACCCGCCCATTCGAATGTGTCCTTCTTCAACGAAGGGTCCACCTTCTCCTTTCGGGCAAAATCCATGATCTTCCAGTAGAAGAAGAGCAGTAATTGTAAACGAATCGTAAAATTGAATTACGTCTATATCTTCTGGCTTCACCCCTGCCTGCCGGTACGCCTGGTGACTACTTACGGTTCCAGCTGTTGTTGTAAAATCAGGCATTGAATGAATATGCCAATGAGTATTAGCACCTGCAGCGCCAAGCACGTGAATTGGAGTTTGAAGAAGATCGCGTCCTCTTTCTTCTGTCGTCATAATAAATGCTGCACCTCCATCAGATACAACACAGCAGTCGAGCAGGTGTAACGGGTCGGCAATCATCGGACTTTTCAACACGTCACTGATTGTCAATGGGTCACGATACATGGCGTTAGGGTTCAAGCCAGCGAATTCTCTTACTCCTACTGCAATTTTCGCCAATTGTTGTGGTGTCGTTCCGTATTCCTCCATATGGCGAGTTGCAGCCATTGCATAGCAAGTAGCAATGGTACTGCCGTAGGGCTGTTCATACATGAGTGGACCTGAGAGGTCTCCTTCAAGAGACAAGCCACCTGTTCCCAACGTGCGCCCATAGCGGGTGAGGAAGTCAGAACCATAAGCGAACAGGATTACATCTGCCCGTCCTTCGCGAATTGCTGAAACAGCATCGGGGATCTGAAATTGCGCTGCCGACCCACCCGTATACGTCGTGTTCACCCATCGCGGCTGAAGCCCTAGGTGCTCAATTGCTTCTACATGCAACTCTGGATCCGTTGGCATGCTGGCACAGGCAAATCCATCAATTTCACTAAGCTTTAACCCACTGTCTTTCAAAGCTCGTTGGGTTGCTTGTGCAATATGCATCAGTGAATCGAGGTGAGGTGCTTTCGGATAGTCAGAAAGGCCTATTCCAACAATTACTGGCTCACGCGACACCGTTATCCCCCAATATTTTTCTGATTAGCAATTTGGCGCAAATCCAATTTTGATATTTTATTTGATCCCGTTAACGGAAACTCATCAACAAACTCTACATAGCGAGGTACTTTGAAATTAGCCATGGTTTCTCGGCACCAGCGAATCAGATCTTCTTCCGATACCTCTTCTCGCGAAATGATAAACGCGCAACCGACTTCACCCAACCGTTCATCCGGTACACCGATAAGCGCAACATCTCGTATACGTGGGTGATCTCGGATCATATCTTCCACTTCAGCGGGATACACGTTAAAACCTCCAACGATGATCATATCTTTTTTTCTGCCTAAGATTTTGAAGTAGCCCTGTTGGTCGCAGGTTCCTAAATCACCCGTGTGCAGCCACCCATCTTGGTCAATCGTTGCCACTGTAGCTTCGTCGTCATCCAAATATCCATCCATGACCGCATATCCACGGACTACGATCTCACCAGTCTCACCTGAAGCAACAGGAGCATTCTGATCATCAACGATTCGGACTTCAAGGTCCTTTGAGGCTTTGCCAATCGTCGTCGCAATGGTTTCTGGACTATCCGAGGCAAGAGTATTAGTGGCCGTCCCACACTCGGTCATACCGTAAGCCTGCACAACTCGTTCAAATGTGAGTTCATCCAGCATCCTCTGAATAAGGTCTACCGGTACATCAGCGGACCCAGTCAGGGAGAATCTAAGCGAATTTAAGTCATACTCTCCAAGGCGGGAATGTTCAAGTAATGAGTGGAAGATGGTTGGCGGTCCAGGAAAATACGTGATTCCCTCCTCTTGAACCATCTTCAAGACTTGTTCAACATCGAATACAGGAAGCGGATACACCGTAGCTCCACTAAATAGGCCAGGAACCCACCCGCCTGTGTAACCAAAGACGTGGAAAAATGGGTTAATAACCAGTAATCGGTCAGCTTGGGAAAGTTCATTTTCTTCAATTGTATTGAAAGTTTGGCGGATCGTTGGGCCATGGAGATGTCTGACACCTTTGGGTTTTCCGGTACTACCCGATGTAAACATAATGTCACACAGTCCGTCTTCAGAAACGCTGTTAAGCACTGCCAGCCGTCTTTCATCATCAATAGTGTCAGCTACAGAAAGAAATCTCTGAAAAGAATTCTCATTTCCATCGGACCCGTTTACGTCTATTATCCGAATCTTGATGCCAGTTCTTTCGCTTGTTTTACCAGTCGCTTCTTCACCACTTATCCCCATGAAACCTTCGGCTGAAAAAAGTAGTTTCGCTTCAGTTTTTTCAAGCGGGTATGCAGCTTCACCAGATTTATATCTGGTATTTATAGGGACAAGCGCCGCACCTACTGATTGGATACCCAGAGCAATGACGATCCAATCAAGTGAATTAGGAGCCCAGAGTCCTACCCGATCGCCTGGCTTCACGTCGGCAGCTAAAAGGGCCCTTGCACACGTTGAAATTTTTTCATCCAACTGCCTGTAGGTTGTACGAATATCTCCTTCAACCACAGCAACTTTATTCGGGTTTCTATCACAACTTCTATGTATAACTGCGGGGATACTTCCAAGATTACCCATTAGCCTCCTCTAGAAATTCTGAAACTACCGCTATATCGCTCTGGATATCCTTGAAATCGCATGAAGGGTCTAAATCCCACTCTGTTGTCAGAAGGTAGGAGCCACGGGCGAGTTTTTCAACACCTTCTGGAATGGTTACCTTCCCCGTCCCGAAGTTACAGAAAGTAACTTACGCGTAAGTAAATTACATGAGGTGGAAAGGGATGGCAACTTGATCATCGGGATTTTGCCTCTGTAAGAACCGGTCCCTTTCGATGGCATATCATCAATCTCCATGATTCATCTCAGATGCTTGCCGCCCACTAATTTCATCCTCGCTCAAGCCAAGGACATTCCTAAGGACGTATTCATTGCTTTCTCCAAGGGTCGGAGCCGGTTTCCGAACAGGGGATCTGTGGCCATTTATCAACCAAGGAGTCGCTACAATATCTCGTGATCCAGTTATGGGGTGCTGGCATGGCTGCCTCACATCAGTACCTGCATATATCTCAGAATTCTCTGTCAGGGCTAGATCTTCTACTTTCGTAGCAACACCACCAGTTTCTCTGATCCGAGAAAGGACATCGTGCGTCCCAGTTTCACCAACCCAAATCTCGAAAGTCTCACGAGAATCGACACGACCTTGAGTGCTGGATGCATTTTCTATTGATATCGCCACAAAATCACCGTCGAGAGTTTGGAATATCCCCTCAATTGCTACCTTCTCAGGTCCTGGTCGGTGTGGGGTTTGCATTAAACTCGCCACCGCTTCTATTTGGGAACACTCATACGTTGCTCCGATTCCCGCCTTTCTCGCATGGAGACTTCCTGCAAGGGCAGCAAGAACACCGAACAAAGCAGCATTTGGGTCGCTCATGACAAATGTAGGTGATCCGATAAAATCACCATTTTGGTCGGTAACAAGACTTTCATACCCACCCATAGCGGAGAGCATTAAACCATAGGAACGGAGAGACTCAATTTCGCTTCCCCTTCCTGTAGCACTAAGTGAGATTGAGACTAACTGGCTGTTGAGCTTATCCAATTCTTCTGCAGGTAAGCCGAGCCGATCAAGAGTCCCGACCGTAAAGTTCTCAAGGAGAACATCGGATTCGCTAATAAGATCCTTAACTAGTTGAAGCCCCTCTTTGCTTTTCAAATCAGCAGCAAATCCGAGTTTGTTGCGATTGAGGCTTTGAAACGAATAAGAGGATTCACGCCTGACTCCTTCGGGCAAGGTGCCTCGAAGCCTCTCAACACCTCTTGTGCGATAAAGATCGAAACGTTTGTACCATTCAACCTTGACTACCTCAGCGCCAAGGTCTGCCAGATGTTGACCCATCATTGGACCTGCCCAGACCCAACAGAATTCAATAACCCTCAACCCAGTTAGTGGAAGATTCGAAACTGACATGTTCCCCCTAGCTATCAGCTGTCAGGATTTAGACCAACCATTTGGTCGGCTAAATATCAAGCATGGCTCAGTACGAAGCTATTTGTCAAGTAACAATTTTGCTTCAGGCAAACTTCAATGAATTATTTCTAGAGTTCTTGTTACCCACAATAACAATTTCAAAAGTCCTGCTCCGAGAAAGAACGTTTGTAAACCCTCTTGCTAACTCTGGTCACTTGATTGGAATTTGAGAACTTGCCTTCAGTATACAACGCTTATACATCAGTTTCTAAAACTAAGGTCAGTTGATGGGAAGAATTGGAAAAATCACGCGAGAAAGCATCGTTGAAGTCGCGACAGTCCTCATGCATGAGCATGGTTACCTTGGGATGACTCTTGAAGATGTCGCTAAAAGATTAGGAATCACCCGACCCGCACTATATTACTATTATTCGCGCAAAGACGAGTTACTTCTCGACATACATCAACGAGCTAGAGAGCGTTTGGTTTCAATGTCTACAGAGCTATACAAGCAGGAGCTTGAACCGATTGAAACCTTCTATCTCTACATTTACAACCATTGCCTTGTCGTCACAGAACACGCCCCGGTCATAACCGTAATGTTTGACGATGTACGACATTTGGCTCCAGAGGAGAGAGGCAACATATCACGCCAAGAGAGTGAATCAATGCGCCAACTAACCGAGACATACATAATTAATCAAAAGGACGGCTACTTCCGCGATGATACAGAAGCACGACTGGCGGTAGCGACAATGGTTGGTGCCTGTAATTGGATCTCCCGCTGGTTTAAGCCTGGTGGTTGGAGTCCAGAATATGTAGCTACCTCAACTGCCACTAACCTCATTCGCGGAATAGCAACTCCTGCTGGTATTGAATTCCTTGCCTCTCTCGGTCTGATAAACGACTCTTAATAATCCTTAATCAGATTTTGCTTGGATGACTCCATTGATGACGACTGAAAGTATCGCTTCGCGGATCATTTCTTTGTCAAAACGGGTTCGCTTAGGGTCATACCATTCAACAAGCCACGCTATCATACCCAGCAGCAGGCGTGAGAGTAGCACTGGATGAATGTCATCGTTAACGTCACCACTAATCTGAGCCGCTTCTATTATCGCAGCAAGTCGCCGATCGTGATCTCTCCTACGTGCAGTAATTCGTTCCCCAGTAACACTGTCTGGTTTCTGACGGAGTACTAGACTTACCTTCCCAAGGTCATTTAAAGTCTGATCGATAGCGAAGGTCAATGCATTGATTAACGCCTCTTTTTTGTCGCTACTGCCCTCAGCCTCTGCCAGATTATCTTCCGCGTCGCTTTGAGCTTCGCTCGTCAATCTCGCAAGAAGGTCTTCTTTGCCGCTCACATAATGGTACAAACTAGATTTGTGGAGATCCACGCTATCAGCGATTTGCTGCATGCTCGCTCCGTCATAACCTTCAACAAGGAATAGTTCGGCAGCAGCTCCTAGAAGCCGTTCTAAATTTTTTGGATCAGTTTGTCTTGGCACGAAACCACTCTATGAGTAATTTTGAAAAAGTTGACTCTTTGTTTAGAGAAGTATTTGTACTGGCACCTTTAAGATCTGGTGCCTTGGGGATCACATTATTTCCTTGCCATGTCAAGGGTCGCTTTTCCACTTTAATAAAGAATGTAGGCTGAGGTAAAATAATGAAGGGAGCCATCTTGAATTTTGACGCCTACACAATTCGTGTTTTTTTGCATGTGTTAGGAGCTTCGGTGTGGGTAGGGGGGCAAATCGTTCTCGCTGCTTTAGTTCCCACGGTACGCCAATTTGGAGGCGAGAACACAAAGAAAGTGGCTAACGCCTTTAACAGAGTGGCTTGGCCATTTTTTGCTTTAACTGTCATAACCGGAATATGGCATGTTTTCGCAATTGATCTTTCTGCTCGAAGTAACAGTTATCAGGTGGGATTAATGTTGAAATTATTAATAGTGGCGATTTCTGGCGTATCTGCATATGTCCACACTGTGTCCGTCCGCAAGTCCATGATTGCTTTCTGGGGAGCAATCGGCGCTATTGGTTCATTGGCTGCAGTGTTCATGGGAGCAGTGCTGCTCAATAGCTTCTAATAGAGCCCGACCTTCTTATAATTGCGAACTTGATCGGACCCTCCTACTCTTTAAGAATGTCACAAAACGGTGAGAGATATAGCGTGTTCCCTCTCCGTACTTTTCTTGACTTTACAATTCAGGAGGTATCAGAGGGCGTCGCTGTTGCCGCATTGGATATTGGTGATCGGCACCTCAACCCAAACGGTGTCATTCATGGAGGGGTAATATTTACTTTGGCTGATACAGCTATGGGTAAAGCTACTATGTCCGTGTTGCGAGAAGGTCAAATTTGCGCCTCGATTGAACTATCTGTCCGATATCTACGACCGATTAACAAAGGGAAGTTGATCGCTACAGCATCTGTTATCAAAGCAGGGAAAAGTGTTGTACATTTGGAAAGTCGGGTAGTTGGGGGAGATGACGAGAAACTAATCGCTATCGTCAATGGATCCTTCGCTGTTATAAACTCCACCTAGAGAGATACCGGCGAGAAACACACAAAATATTTTCTTAATCGGATGAGAATATTGTCCAGGAACATTATCTCAGGACCTTGTCTCGATATTTGTTATCTCTACTTTTTATGATTTAGCCCGTTGCCATGATCTTTACTTTTTTAACAGGACTGATTTGTGAAACTCCGACATATCTTCGCGAAAAATGTCGGGTTGTTCGCCGAATCCACCCATGTGCGCTCCTCGCCTACCGAAGCCCCCCTCAATCGCCGCCATAAAATGTGTGCGGTCAGTTGAAAGCGAATCCGACTCTCCAGCCAATGGGTCAATCATGGCTCCAGTAGCGTCTAAATACACGGTTGGTGCTGCAGGGGCGACACTAGCTTCAGGGATTTCGTGCACTTCTTCCTCTCGGTCAAAACTGTGTGAAGCTCCCTCCACTATTCGAATGGATGCATCACCGCCAGCAAGTGTTATCGCTTGGATTTGTGACTGCACCTGTTGGACCGATAACCAGTCATCTCGTTCCCCTACTATTGCTCGAACCTGCGTTTGACCAACAGAAGGTTTGAGGAATTGGTGACCACACCACGGATACACCGCATAAATCCCTTTAAAATAAAGATTGCTTCCGATGATGGGGTCAGCGAATTGGCGCATACTTGCCATTAAAACAGCAGACCCTCCCCTGCTATGCCCTTGAGCAGAAATCCGATCAGCATCAATAGCTGGATGCCTAGCAATAGTTTCTAGAGCCATCAAGACATCAACTGCGCTTGCCGCGAAGGAAAAGGGGGTTTGGTTTGCAACTGTTGACTGCACATTCCTATTCGTAAACGGATCCAGCACAAAGGCAGCCATTCCTTGAGAAACAATCGTTTCAGCGTGTTGTAGATGGTTTTCCCCGACTCCCAAGCTTCCTGGTACGACAATAACAACAGGCGATGAGCTATCCGGAGAGGCAACGAAGAGTTTTCCACTGATGTTAATCCGTTCTATTTGGTGGTGTGAACCGATTGCTTCGGAATAGTTTCGGGGATTACTCGACTCGAAAACAATTGATTCACCAATTACACCTGCAAGAGAAAAGTTCTCGAGATAAAAGTTTTCAGCATGTCCCACATAATGATTCTAGGCTTAAGGACCGAAAAGATTCTCAAATCTGTTTCTATCACTGACCTCTTTATAAATGGGAGTTCCCGACCCACGGTCATTGCTGAAACACGGCTGGAAAAATCCTACTAGTCTAGAAATGGCAAATTCTGTCACACTCTCTCAAGAAACTGAGCATATTATCGATACTCAATCCTCTGATATCCCTCATAATAATGAACTCCGCATCGGAATAATTTCTTGCAGTTTCGGTTACATACTTATTGCTATCGCTTCTGTGATTGTTTCAGACTCTGAAGTGCACGGCTTGACCATGGCATTTTGGCGATCATGGATTGGCGTACCTGTCTTAGGTCTTTACGTTCTTCTGAAACAGAAGCAAAAATTTAACTGGCATAATTTCTTGTTGTGCGCTCCAGCAGGAATATGCTTCGGCTCAGCAATCGGATTGTTTTTTTGGTCCACCCAAATAACAAGCCTTATAAATGCAAGCCTTATAAGCTCATTACAACCATTAATCATTATTTTCTTGAGTTACTACTTCTTCTCAGAGAAAATTACCTCCGGAGATATCGGATTATCGCTTCTCTCTATTGGAGGAGCGATAATCATAGTCCTAGCTGGAACAAGTGATGGAAGTGGAAAAATCAGTGGTGATTTCATCGCGTTTATAGGAATAGCTCTAGGGGCTGGATACTTCGCATTCGCAAAAAAGACTTTAAGGAAACTCGGGGTCGCTGAATTCATGACTGGTTATTTTATATGGTCTGGAATCACCCTTACCCCTATGATGCTTTTAGCTGGAGCAGGAATTATGCCTCAAACCGAACGAGACATCGTGCAAATTCTAGCAGTTGCTTCAGTACCGGGAGTGGGTCACGTTCTTCTTAATTTCTCTCAAGGGAGAACACCTCTTAGCCTGATTGGCATTCTTCAGCTACTAGTTCCAGTTACAGCCACCGTGTCTGCCGTGCTTTTCTTGGAGGCTACAATTTCAGGGATCAAGGGTCTAGGAATGATCATTGTGTTTATCGGACTTGGGTCTAGTAGCTACATCAGAAGCAAACGAAATGAAAAAGAACCCACTAAAGCAGAAACCTAATTACCCAAGAAATAATTACAATTACTAACCCTTAATAAGAGTTGTTTCAGCGGTTTGATGGTTGCAAGTGTGCACGACGGGCTTTCCGATTGGGCCGACCATTGGATTTGGGTGAGGATTTCTTTCTATTCTGACCTGATTTTGGTTTCTGCGAAGCATGTCTATTTACATGTTTATTATTCGTTTTTCTACGATTTTTATTTGGAGAATTCTTCCCTTTGGGTTTGTGATGCGAAGCCCTTGAACGATTCTTTGATTTCTGATCATTACGTTTCTTTGATGATGCACCGTGCGTAGCCTTTCCTGCTAATTTCGGACTTTCTCCAGATTTCTGATCCAATTCTTTTTCTCTTCTGCTTTTCGTTGAAGTTCCAGATGAAAGTTCAGATAACCGTTCGGGTTCAACTCTTTGAATCACTTCACTAATTCCCAACCGCTCTTGCATTTTTTTTGCGGTTCTTCTTTGTTCTGGTTGAATTATGGAAAGAACTATTCCTTCGTTACCTGCACGAGCCGTACGGCCTGAACGGTGAATATATGCTTTGTGGTCTTCTGGAAGGTCATAATGAACTACCAATTCAACTCCATCAACATGAATTCCCCTAGCCGCTACATCAGTAGCTACTAGCGTTTGAGCTCTTCCAATGGTGAAATTCTCAAGCGCCCTTCTTCGCTGATGCTGACTCTTCCCTCCATGTATCGCTTCTGCATCCACGCCTAATTTCTTCAACTGTTTTGCCAAACGGTCGGACCCATGGCGTGTCCGGCAAAAGATTATTGCTGGCCAAACAACTTTCACTGCTTCGGCTGCAACAACAGATTTCTCTGATTTTTTCGCAACCGTAAAAGTATGCTTGGCCTGTTTGATATCAGGAGTTCTTTCCCCTACTTCATGCAATACCGGATCTCGTTGATACCGTTTTTTCAGTTGCGCTACCTCTCTATCAAGAGTTGCGGAGAAAAGAATGGTTTGCCGTTCATTTGAGGTCTGGTCAAGGATTCGTGAGATCGCTGGCATGAATCCCATATCAGCCATACGATCAGCCTCATCAATAACTACTTGCTGCACCGCCCCTAAATTAACTTCGCCTTGTTCAATGAGATCTTCTAGACGGCCTGGGCAAGCGACAAGAATATCGACTCCTTTTGATAAAGCCTTCCTTTGCGGTCCGTAACCGACACCTCCGTACACCACGAAAACATTTTTTTTGCCGCTAAATGACCGAAGCTCGTTACATATCTGTTCAGCTAATTCTCTGGTGGGGGCAAGTACTAAGCTTTGTGGGTTTCGAGGTTTCGATGCTTTCGTCCTTACTACAAGAGGTATTCCAAATGCGAGGGTTTTGCCAGATCCCGTGGGTGCCCTTCCACAAATATCCTTACCTTCTAACCCTTCCTGAATCGTTTTTTCTTGAATTTCAAATGGTTCTTGTATCCCCTGACGTTTAAGTGCTTCGCAAATATAATCTGGAACTCCGAGACTAGAGAAACTTTTAGACATGGTGGCTTACCTATTTTCCTTATTTGTAAAGATCCGCTGACCGGATAGAACTCGAGAATCTCTCAAGAAAAATTCGCTTTAAGTTTAAACCTCGAAACAGCTAACGCTTTACGGCTTAATCATGGTATCGCCTGACACGCAAACTTCCTGCGATCGCAACAAACTTGAACCGTCCGCTATCTAATATGTCGTACCTGATGCTTAATGTGTAACAATGACTGGTTCATACGAGGAAACAAAAAAAGGAAACGATTCCCAAACATTTCCTTCGCGTTGGCAATTCCGCGAAATCCTCCGCTCATGCGATTACCAAGATCAAACAGTTGTCCGACTGTCTCTTTTCTATTCCCAGCTTTCTATCGGTCCAGTTCTAGCGATTGCAGTCACACAGAACCTTCCTCAAACGAGAACTGTATTTTACTCAGTCGAACTACTTCCACTGATAGCGGCTTACATTCAACACATTCTCACATGGTCGCTGACTCTCCGAAATAACCAAAATCTTGGAGAGTCAGGTGTTTATAACAAACTCACGGATGAAGAAAAAATTGTTGGAACATGGTCCCCACACTTCTCTTTCTTGGTAAATGGTGAATCCGCCGCAATTGAAACAAAGCTCCAGATACGAAAGATCCTTGATATCGAACCAAATTCACTACGCAATGAAAGCTTCCGTTTCTTGCGCCCCTTAACCAACGACCCGACTGAAAAGCGATACGTTACTCCAAATAACCGTGGGAAACGAGGGAAATTCGACCCAGGTCCAGTATTTGGAATGTCTTTTGATTTCTTAAAATCAGAAGCAGAGTCACAAAAGTTTTTTAACGAATAACATTTCGGTGTTGGGCTCAAGTTGATGATGTCGCTAGGCTGATCCATCACTTAGGAAAGATTTTTCGGGGATGGTGTAATTGGTAACACAACTGGTTCTGATCCAGTCATTGGGGGTTCAAGTCCTCCTCCCCGAGCTACTAGGATAAATAAAGAAAGTTCCAGCCCCGTTCGTCTAGCGGCCTAGGACGCCACCCTCTCAAGGTGGTAGCACGGGTTCAAATCCCGTACGGGGTACTCACTCACTTAAGGTGCTCGCTCTTCGGAATCCAATGACTCTCCCCACTGAAGTTCCAATGGTTTCTCGAAAGAGTTGACTAAACGAGCTATCCAGTTGCGTGGGAGAGAACCATGGTTCCAACCCAACTTCTCGGGCTACCTCTTTTGCACGCAATGCGTGGTAAGGGTCTGAGACAAGGAGAACTTCATTACCTACTCCCACTCTCTCTAAAGCATTTGATGTCGCACTTAATGATTGGAACGTGTTGGACCCGTCTATCACAACAAGGATTGCGCTCTCAGGAACTGACCGCTCTAGAAGATACGTTAATCCGGTATAGGCTTCCGTGAACCGGTCTCCTTTCTGTTTAGACCCTGTTGTCACGATGTAAGGAGCTATTCCATCGACGTACAAACTTAAAGCATGCTGCAAACGCGCCTCTAGAACTGGGGAAGGCACCCCATCCCATTGCGCTGCACCCAAAACAACGATTGCGTCCACATTCCGAACTTCGTCACGAGTGCTTTGCCACCAGACCTGAGTAAAAGTCACGGCGACATATGCGATCCCTAATAACGCTAAAGCAAAGCAAGAGGTAAAGAAAACTTTGGTGTATCTGCTTCTCTGAGTGGACTCCGCAATTGGGTTTTGTTGCGGATCGGGTAACTCTGATTCCGAATACGCCATAGCAGTCCCTACGCTAATTTTGACCTTGCATCAACCAATCTGCTTAAAGCCAGAGATCGATCTAGAATCGCCATGGGTTTATACAAAGGCAAACCTATTCTTCTACCAGTTACCGCTATGCGGACAGGCACTTGCGATTTCGCTTGAAGAGACTCTCCTGCTTCAGAAATTACCTGTTCTATCGACTCTTCATCCCATTGACAATTTCGCAATCCTTCTATAACAAGATCTAGCACCATCGGCACTTCTGAAACATGCATTGCTTTAGCAATTTTTTTAATCTCTTTCTCATTCGTTTCTTCTGGAATAATTTCTTCGAAAACCCAATCAACAAGTGGTTTGAGGTCATTTAGTATTTCAGTTCGTTCTTGCATAGACGGAGCTAGAACTGTTAGTGCTTGTGCGGTTAGGTTGTTTGGTTGCCAACCAGTATCTTTAAAATAGTTCATTGCGAGCATCACAAAATCTTCTGGCGAAAGAGCTCGAAGGTATTCGCCATTAATGTGATGCAATTTTTTGATATCGAAAAATGCTGGAGATTTATTTACATTTTCAAGTTCAAATAGAGAAGCTATTTCCTCTATAGGTCTTATTTCTTTTTCGTCTGGGGGCCCCCAACCCAAGAGAGCAAGGTAATTGATCATCGCCTCTGGAATGATTCCATCCGTTCGGAAGTCAGATAAGGCTACTGAATGTCGGCGTTTTGAAAGCTTTTTACGATCTTCTCCGATTAGAAGAGGGAGATGGGCATACTGAGGTGGCTTTCCGTATCCAAGGGCTTCCCATAAAAGAATTACCTTAGGAGTCGTATTTAGAAGATCTTCACCTCGAATAACATGAGTAATGCTCATGTCCGCATCATCTACTGCGTTTGCTACTAAGAATACCGGAGTTCCGTTACCGCGACGAATAACAAAATCTTCTAATTCATTATTTTTAAATTGCACCTTCCCGCGGATCAAGTCATCTACTTCAACCGCCCCTACATTCGGAGTCATGAATCGAATGGTGACTCCGGGACCGTCGTTAATTTGACGGTCCCGGCAGTAGCCGTCGTAGCCACCGCGATAGCCTGTTTCGTTATTCCTAGCATCAATATTTTCTCTGGTGCAGTTGCAACAGTAAGCAAGTTTTTTATCTATTAGGTCCTCAATAGCCGCAATGTATTTCTCGGTTCTTTGAGATTGATAATAAGGACCTTCATCCCATTCCAACCCCAGCCATTCAAGGGGTTCAGTAATAGCTTCATAAAATTCTGGCTTAGCAAGATCCGCATTTGTGTCTTCGATGCGCAGAATAAACGTGCCTTCAAATCTCTTAGCAAACAACCAATTGAACAATGCAGATCGAGCCGAACCGACATGGAGGTATCCCGATGGGGCAGGTGCGAAACGGACACGAGGTGATTGTGGAGTCAAAAGCCTTCTAACCTTCTTGCATGTTTGTTGGATTGACGAGATCTACTTTGTTTAACTTGGATTGGGGCATAGCTTGGAGCATTCATAGCTCTCTAGTCTAATTTACTTTGTCTTTCGGCAATGTAGGAGGCCATAGACAATGGAATCTACTAAAGCCTGCCAACTCGCCTCAATAATGTTTTCTGAAACGCCGATAGTTGTCCATGTTTCTTCACCATTCGTGCTATCCAATAAGACCCGTGTGACTGCTCCAGTGCCTCTCTCAGTATCAAGAACACGAACTTTATAGTCAACGAGTGAAATTTCTTCCAACTCTGGATATATATCTACAAGTACCGAGCGTAATGCAGTGTCAATAGCATTAACCGGTCCGTTTCCATCTCCTTCTCCTACAAACCTTTGGTCTTTGACGTTAAGGTCGACCACGGCTCGCGTGTCAACGTCAACAGATATTTCATTCCAAGCACGACTTCCTGAACCCACATGGTTCATTTCAACATGGAATTTATCCAATTTGAAAAAATCTTGCGTCCACCCGCTTGCTCCTCGCATAAGTAGTTCCAATGAGGCATCTGCTACTTCAAAGTGGTATCCCTCATATTCAAGTTTTTTCAAGGTTTCGACAACATCTCCTAGAATTTTTCCATCAAGATCTATACCTATTTCCTTGGCTTTAAGTTCAAGCGTTGATCGTCCTGCCATTTCAGAAACAAGAAATCGGGTTCCATTCCCTATTCTTTCCGGTGGTATATGTTCATAAGCATCTGATCTTCTAGAGATCGCGCTCACGTGGAGCCCTGCTTTGTGGGCAAATGCTGAACCGCCCGTATATGGCTGTTGGGGATTGAGGGTTATGTTCACGAGTTCTGCAACATGGTGACTAACTGGGGTAAGTAACTCAAGACGTTCTTCGGGTATTGTCGTAATACCCATTTTCAATGTCAGATTTGCAATGATTGCAATCAAGTCACAATTGCCAGTCCGTTCTCCATAGCCATTAATAGTTCCCTGAACTTGGATCGCTCCGGCAGAAACTCCAGCGAGCGCATTCGCTACCCCGCATCCAGTGTCGTTGTGCAAATGGACACCGACTCCAGTTTCTAAATGTGATGTAACCGCTGCAACTGCGTTAGTGACATCTTGCGGTAGAGATCCACCATTCGTGTCACAAAGAATCAGCCTTTCAGCTCCTGCGATAGATGCTGCTTCTAAGACGCGAAGCGAGAATTCAGGATTGTCTTTATAACCATCAAAGAAATGTTCCGCGTCGAAAAAGACCCGTTTACCATTTGCTACTAGATATTCAACTGAATCAGCGACCATTGCTACACCTTCATCAAGAGAAGTCTGAAGTGCTTCTGTAACGTGGTAGTCCCAGCATTTCCCAACAATGCAAACAACATTGGTTTTCGCCGCGATTAGATTCTCTAGTGTTTGGTCTTGGTCAACTTTTCCCTTTGCCCGTCTCGTTGACCCAAACGCCACAAGCTGTGATGTCTTTAATTCAAGTTCCTGATGGGCTCTTTCAAAAAATTCGTTGTCTTTGGGATTAGCTCCGGGCCAGCCACCTTCTATGTAGTGAACGCCTAGCAGATCTAACTGTTCGGCTATTCGTAACTTGTCTTCAACGGTAAGGGAAATGCCTTCTAATTGGCTTCCATCGCGAAGAGTTGTGTCATAGATCTCAACGGACTGCGGAGAAGATCCCGGCATCACACGACCTCGCACCAGTGTGAATAGTTAGGGTTCTTGCCTCTAACCGTATCCGCATAAAGGGATGCTACCTGTTGTGTTATGGGGCCAGGGCATGGTACTGGGCGGTCATCAACGCTATTGACAGCGCTTACCTCAGCTGCTGTACCTACTACGAATATCTCATCTGCCGTATACAGATCTGACCGAGCTAGGGCTTCGAATGTGACTTCATGGCCTAAGTCTTTAACGAAGGACATGACTGTATGTTGTGTAATGCCTTCTAGCGCCCCAGATACTAGAGGTGGAGTCATTATCTTTCCATTACGGCATACGAACAGGTTCTCGCCTGAACACTCAGCTACTAATCCTTCTTTGTTAAGCATGATTGCTTCGTCATACCCTGCTCTCAATGCCTCCATTTTCGCCAGAGTTGAATTGGCGTAATTCCCAGTCGTTTTTGAAGCTGGGGGCATAATATTGTGGTCGTGGCGAACCCAAGACGATATTTTCATCCGCACACCTTTAGTCGCAGCATCTTCGCCTAAGTATGCCCCCCACGGCCAGCATGCTATGGCCACATCTACTTCGCAATCTGTAGTCGCTAGACCCATTTCTCCATACCCGTAATAGGCAATTGGACGAACATAGCAACTAGCAAGGCCAGAGTCGCGTACAACCTCCTTCGCAGCTTCTTGGAGTTCTTCTGAAGTGTACGGCATTGGAATATCTAGGATTTTGGCAGAGTTAATAAGCCTGTCCATGTGTTCAGCGAGTCTAAAAATTGCTGGCCCTTCTGAAGTTTCGTAGGCGCGGATCCCTTCAAAAATGCCTGTTCCATAATGGAGAGTGTGGGTCAGGACGTGAATTTGTGCTTCTTCCCAAGGGATTAGTTCTCCGTTCATCCAGATACTTTTTGTTGGTTCTATAGGCATTTTTCTACCTTCTCTTTGTCCTAGACTAAGTTGGCGATCGCGTCACCAATTTCAGTTGTTGTTCCATTTTGTGTTGCAGGGTTGGCGCAAGCTTTTTCTATCTTCTGTGCCGCTTCTGTTTCTTTGAGGAAATCAAGCATCAACGCTCCACTCAATATGGCGGCAGTCGGGTTTGCCTGCCCCGTTCCTACGATATCGGGTGCTGAACCATGTACCGGTTCAAACATTGAAGGAGATGATCTTTCAGGGTTCAGGTTCGCCGAACAGGCGAGACCTATCCCTCCCGAAACAGCCCCGCCCAGATCTGTGAGAATATCCCCAAATAAATTATCCGTGACGATGACATCGTACCGTTGCGGGTCTTGCACCATGTAGATGCATGCTGCATCAACGTGGTTGTAGTCAGTTCCTACATCTGGAAATTCGTTTGCCACACTTTCAAATGTTCTTTCCCAAAGGTCTCCAGCAAATGTCAACACATTGGTCTTATGTACAAGAGTGAGGTGTTTCTTTTTGCGATTATTTGCAAGCTCAAATGCGTATCGTATGCATCTTTCAACGCCGTGCCTAGTATTGACCGAACCTTGAGTGGCTATCTCATGGTTCGTGCCCTTCCGAAGGAAACCTCCCTCTCCGGCGTAAGTTCCTTCCGTGTTTTCGCGAATGACAATAAAGTCATGGCCAGAGGAATCCCCATCCCCTGCGGTTACAAATGGGCGCAAGTTAATATACAAATCAAGTTCGAAACGCATTTTTAGCAAAAGGCCTCGCTCGATAACTCCTGGTGGTACTTCTGGTGTTCCAACAGCACCTAAGTACAAAGCATCTAAGTCCTTCCACTCTTTAAGTACTGAATCTGGAAGTATCGTTTCATCTTTGAGATATCGTGTGCCTCCTAAGTCGTATTCGAAAAGGTCAAGGTCAACTCCTGCTGCTTGAATGACTTTCAAACCTTCTTTAATAACTTCAGGTCCTATTCCGTCTCCCCCGATCACTCCTATCTTGTGGCCCACAACGTCTCCTTATTGCTTATCGTGCTTTCTTTTTTTCGTTCTGCTTCAGTCTCGCAGCTAATTTCCGAATCGCAAACGCTAAAACAAAGGTAGTCTTTTGCTATGGCACAAGTACAAAAACTTTCACAAGCGGCATTTGACCGGCTTCAAGATGAATTTACTCTCCTCACGACTACAGGACGGATTGACATAGCGCGCAAAATTGAGACTGCACGAGAGTTAGGCGATCTATCTGAAAATGGCGACTACCATGCCGCTAAGGAAGAACAAGGGAAGATGGAGGGCCGCATCGCTCATCTTTCATCAATGCTAGAAGATGCAGAAATAGTTGATGAATCAGCGGGTGGAGATAGCGTCAGAGCTGGCTCTATTGTTTCAATCCAATACATAGGAGACGATGAAATAGAAAAATATTTGTTGGGTTCAATCGAAGAAAGAATTGAGAATACTGAAGTCGTTTCACCATCATCTCCGCTTGGCGAAGCTCTTCTTGGAAACAAAGTTGACGAGATTGTTGAGTATGACGCCCCTGGGGGATTACTCAAAGTCAAAATTGTTGCGATTGAATAGTCCTCTATACCTAACAGAAGCACTTTTTTAGGCAAAACTCTATTTCATGGGATCTGACGAACATTTTGAGAAAACTGAAAACGAATCAGTAGACGATTTATTCGCTTTCTCTGAAAGCGACGAAAGTTATGCTTCGAGTCCCGAAAATGATGCCAGCCTCTACCCCACCACACCAGAGCGAAAGTTAAAAGGTGCCAATCTAAATATCTTCCCTAAACGACAAGGTCTATATCCTTCGAAACCATCACCGACTGCACCCAGTTTAAACAAACCAGTGGTCGCTAAAAGCACTCCGAGAACTGAACCAACGCTCTCAAAACGAAGAAAGAATCAGCCTTCAAATTATTACCATCCCAACGACTATTATTTGGGAACTGATTGGCCAAGATTGATTGTTGGAACCCTTGCTTCACTTATACTTCTAGTCTCAGTAGGCCTTCTCGCTTTATACCTATTTGACCGATTCGATGCAGACTCTACGGAAACACCGATTAGTGTTTCAACGGATTCGGAAACGAATGTTATAAACGCTTACCAGTGTGCTGGAGATAACGAGGCGTTAAAACAAATTGAAGATCTACCTTCTGCTCTTTTGAGTGGGAAGAATGCTTCGGGAACGTGGATAGCTTTTCAAGATCCTGATTCACCATCAACGCAGCTATGGACACGAGCGGATGATCTCCCTTATGTAGATTTCACAGATTTAGAAATCGTGAATTGCCAAAACTCTTCTGAAACCGAGGCCGCTGATAGTTAATTGTTTCCTAGTCGGTAAACTACGAGAAGCTAAGGAGCGCTGTGGGTAGAACATTAAGTCAGAAGATTTGGGACCATCATGTCGTTCGTTCAGGTAATGATTTGCCTGACTTGTTATACATTGACTTGCACTTGATTCACGAAGTGACCTCTCCCCAAGCATTTGATGGGTTGAGACTGAACGGGAGGAAAGTCCGCAGGCCCGACCTAACAGTTGCCACAGAAGACCATAATGTTCCTACTGAGAATATTGACCAACCAATTGAAGATGAAGTCAGCCTAAAGCAAATCCAGACTTTGCGGAATAACGCCGATGAGTTTGGGATCACGAACTACCCAATGGGTGACCCGAATCAAGGGATCGTACACGTTATCGGACCCGAATTAGGTTTGACCCAACCCGGTATGACCGTTGTTTGCGGTGATAGTCACACATCAACACATGGGGCTTTTGGAGCTCTTGCCTTTGGGATCGGCACAAGCGAAGTGGAACATGTGTTAGCGACACAAACGTTGCCCCAACCTAAGCAAGAAACAATGTCTATAACCATTAACGGGCAGCTTCCTTCCGGCTCTTCAGCCAAGGATGTCGTGTTAGCGGTTCTCGCTGAAGTTGGGACAGGCGGCGGAATTGGGGCAATTGCCGAGTTCCGAGGCCCAGTGGTTGAAAGTCTTTCAATGGAAGGGAGAATGACTTTATGTAACATGGCGATTGAATTTGGAGCCAAAGCGGGATTAATAGCACCCGATGAAATCACGTATGAATATCTGAAAGGTCGCGAACATTCTCCTAAAGACGACCAGTGGCAAAAAGCTATACGTTTCTGGGATGGCCTTAGGACAGATCCAGATGCCGTTTTTGACCGCGAAATTATCCTAGATGGTGGCATGATAACTCCACAGGTCACATGGGGAACCAACCCAGGTCAAGTAATACCTGTATCTGGGAGTGTCCCGGGACCAGATGCGTTTGAGGATCCCGCTGAACAAGAAGCTGCGCAACGCGCCTTGGATTACATGGGATTAACCCCTGGCACTAAAATGAGTGATGTTGCTGTGGATACGGTCTTTATAGGCAGTTGCACAAACAGTAGAATTGAAGATTTGCGCTCAGCAGCTGAAGTTATTAAAGGAAAAAAAGTTGCAAAAGGTGTGAGAACGCTAGTTGTCCCTGGTTCAAGAAAAGTTAAAGAAATCGCCGAAGAAGAAGGACTGCATGAGATTTTCCTAGAGAGCGGCTTTGATTGGAGAGAGCCTGGTTGCTCAATGTGTTTAGCGATGAATCCAGACAAACTTACGGTTGGTGAACGCTCTGCTAGCACCAGTAATCGAAATTTCGAAGGTAGACAAGGGCGTGGTGGGAGAACCCATTTAGTTTCTCCTCGTGTGGCAGCTGCAAGCGCGATTGCCGGATACTTTGCCACTCCGGAGGAACTTTAATGAAACCAGTAACAATTATAGAAGGCACTGCTGTTCCTCTCGATAGATCAGATGTAGATACAGATCAGATCATTCCCAGTGATTGGCTTAAACGCGTTGAAAAAACGGGGTTTGAGAAAGGATTATTCTCAGAATGGCGTGATGATAAGAACTTTATTCTCAATAATGAAGATTACGCGGGTGCCTGCATTCTTATTGCCGGTCCAAATTTCGGAACTGGTTCGTCGCGCGAGCACGCAGTTTGGGCTATCCAGCAAGCAGGTTTTGATGCGGTGATCTCGCCAAGGTTCGGTCCGATCTTCAAAAATAATGCTACGAAAAATGGTCTTGTTCCAATAGAAATTGATTCACATTTAGGAAATCAATTGCTTCACGAAGTGGGCCAAAACCCAGATCTACACTTTGTTATTGATATTGCGCAACGGTCCGTAGAAGTGCCCCAGTTGGGTCTTGCCATAGAGTTTGAACTTGAAGGTTCAGTGCAAGACAGATTTTTGAAAGGTCTTGATGACATTAGCATAACCTTAAACAATGTTGAAGCGATCAAGGATTTCGAAACAAGCCGTGGAGAATGGCTTCCAAGCCAAAACTCAATCTAAAAATACTCTAAACGGGAACTAATCACTCCTCGGACACGTCAGATGGTCATATCATCTAAAAAGGGAAGTAACTATGCGAAGAATTTTAGCGATTACATTATTGGTCGGCCTTTTTGCTACTGGTTGTTCAAGTTCACAACCATCTGATCAAGTGAGCTTAGGACCCGAAGATATCCAGTTAGTAAATAGACTCGTTCCTTTCGATAACTGCGAGAAATTGCTCTCACACATAAAGGAAGAAGCTACCGACCGAGTTGGCCCTTACGGTTTAGATAACAGCGGTTATCCGATCTGGTTCAATGATGGAGTTTTTCGTTCAGGTCAGCCAGACATCGCCGTTGATTCTGCTATGGAAATGGGTGGTGCCGCCCCAACGTTTTCCGGTGAGGAGGAATCATCATCAAATGCAGGGAGTTTCACTGGAACGAATGTTCAAGAGTTGGGTGTTGATGAACCAGATATTCTCAAAACAGATGGGGACCGGATACTCGTCGTAAACAACGGAATTCTTTCCTATATTGCCGTAAACGGGGGGAATGGTTCCTTAACGGATCAGATTGAAATCAAGTCAAACGCTTATGGGTTTGAGCTTTTCATTCAAGGAGATCGGGCTTTTCTTTTGGCCAATATTTATAACTATTTCTATGATGACCCGATGCCAGATGAAGATGGGGTTTCCATCGAAGATGGTGAATTGGCAATGGACGTTATGCCTTTTGAATATGCCAAACTGACTGCCCAAATCATCGAGGTTGACCTTTCTGATCCTTTCAACTTGGAGATTGCCGGTCAGATGTCAATAAGTGGCTCTTACCTCAGCGCAAGATTAGTTGGGGATACCGTCCGGATGGCTGTGAATAGTGCCCCGAGCAATTTGGAATGGGTGTATCCAAGCGGACCGGGATCCGAAGATAGAGCCACGAGATTTAATCGAGAACTTATTGAAGAAACCTCTTTGGAAGATTGGGTACCAACATACGAGCTTTCTAAAGGTGCTACGACCTCTAGTGGGCCTCTCCTCCAGTGCGACCAAATCCACCAGCCCAGCGCATTCGCAGGATTTGATGTGCTTTCTGTTCTTAGTTTTGATTTGTCGGAAGGCCTCACACCCGGCGGAGGTGTCGGCGTGTTGGCAAGTGGTCAAACAGTTTACTCCTCGTTGGACCGTTTCTATATAGCGACAACTAAGTGGGCTGAAGATGAAGTAACTGAAGGCGATTTCACAACATGGTCGGATTCATATACAACTGATATCCATGCTTTCTCAATTGGCGTTGGGAATCCCGCAGAATATGTTGCTTCAGGCCAAGTTGATGGAACTCTTCTTAATCAATTCTCCATGGATGAATATGGGCAACGGCTTCGGATCGTTACAACAACTGGCTCTCCATGGAGTGAACAGGATTTAAGCGAATCACAGCTGGTCGTCATGGAAGAACAAGGCGATATTTTAGTTGAAGTTGGACAAGTCGGTGGCTTAGGGAAAGGGGAGTCTTTATATTCTGTTCGATTACTAGATGAGATTGGCTTTGCTGTCACGTTCCGACAAATTGACCCCTTTTATGTTTTAGATCTCAGCGACCCATTAAACCCGCTCGTTGTTGGCGAACTGAAAATACCGGGTTTCTCTACTTACCTCCATCCTATTGATAACAATTTTGTCTTAGGAATTGGGCAGAACGCTACAGACGAAGGGAGAGTCCTTGGATTGAAGGTAAGCGCGTTTGACGTTTCCGACCCAAGTAACCCTATTGAAGTTTCCACCTGGACTCGGAATGATACGAACTCTCCTGCAGAATATGACCATAGAGCTTTTCAGATTCGGGATCGTTTGGCTGTCTTACCTCTGCAGAGTTGGAGTGGGGATGGCAGTGCTGTCTTGCTTGAGATCCAACAAAATGGAGAAATAATTGAAGTTGGGGAAATAAGCCATGAACCATTACACATTGACAAAACCAGTGATTGCGAAATAGTTGATCTTGATATTTTAATTGGAACATCGTTAGAAGTATTCGCTGAAGAATTCTATGACGGAGGACCCATAATTCAGCTTTGCAAAGAAGGGGAAGATGGAGGCTACGGAAATGATTACTGTGAAAGTATCTTAGTTGCTGAACTTGACAACTACTTCGGTGAATTAGCTGAAGAGCTAATTGAAATCTTAGACGCTGATACAAATGACCGCATTGAGCAATGTTGGCCTTCAGGTGGGTATAACTGGGAATTGCAAATTCAGAGAAGTTTATTCATTGATGATTCACTGTGGACGATGAGTTGGGGTCGACTTCAGTCCAATGATCTTCTAAGCCTTGAGGAGACAAACCAGCCTTTGGTCGAAACAATCATCCCGATTGGGAACTGATAGAACCGAATAGTCTGCGTAAATTATTTAAAAATAGTGGGTGCGCCACTTCCGTGACGCACCCACTTTGTCTCTCCCAATTAAGGAAGAGCAAGGGTTGGGAGTTTCACTATATCCCGATTTCATTGTCGTATTTCGCTGAAACCTTCTAAGATGTATTTGTATGAGAGTAATTCGACGCATCCTGAAACTTGCTGTTGTCGCGGCGGTAATAGGCGCTTTGGTGTCTTGGCTTCGTAGCCGCTCGTCAGAAGAAACTGAGAGTTCTGACGAAGAAGACCTGCCTTGGCCGCCTATCGTTACCGACGAGCCCGATAAATCTTCTCAAGTTATAGAACCAAATGATGGTAGTCCCGTTGAACCTCGGAGCTGGCTCACCTGTGATGAAAGTGGCAATTGTCCTGACTCTCACCTGATTAAGGCAAAGGACAGTAGCGGCCTCTACCATATTCCTGGTGGGAATACCTATGACAGAACCATTCCGGATCGGTGCTATGCCACAGCGGAAGCAGCAGAAGCAGACGGATACAGAGCCTCTCAAAGGTAGATTATGAGCCTGCTATGTCAGGTAGGGCAATAATTGAACATTCAGTGACGCCATCAGTGTCGATAAGTTGTTGGGCGACATCTTGAGGTACTGGATTATGTGTTGAAATAACCATCAAAGCTCCTAGGCCATCTTTGCTTAGCCCTACGTTCATATCGACGATATTTATTCCATGTTCTCCAAGGATAGTTCCGACTTTTCCGATCACTCCAGGACGGTCATCGTTTCGAAGGACGATCATATGCTCGCTAGGGGGAACATCAACGGTGTGAGCGTCTACCATAATAATACGGTGCTCTCCTTTAAGCCCTACGACGGTTCCCGCTATTGAATGATCACCGCCCTCTATCTTTATCATATTGAGATAATCAAATGCAGTAGTCGTATTTTTAGATTCGATTATTAACCCTCGTTCCTTTGCAACATTCAAGGCATTAACAAATGAAATTGCTTGGTCATCGTCAGTTAGAAGACCTTTGACTACGGAAAGTTCAGTGATTTTGTTATCGTAACCGCCTATCTCCCCAGCGAATTCTATGTTTATGACTTGTGGAAGAGTCGAACATAGTCCGGCGAATAACGATCCGAGTTTCTCAGCTAACGGCAAAAATGGGCGAACAGTTTCAGTTGCTTCTGAGGCTGCAACATTTACAGCAAAGGGAACGAACTTCCCTTGTAACGCTAGGTGAACTTGTTCTGCGATAGTGACACCTGCCTTTTCTTGTGCTTCTCTCGTGCTCGCTCCTAAATGTGGAGTAACCACTACATTCTCATAGCTAAATAGCCGAGATTGTGTTGTCGGTTCAGTTTCGAAAACATCTAGCGCGGCACCGGCAATGCGTTTAGTTTCTATCGCTTCCGCAAGATCTGATTCATTAACGATCCCGCCTCTAGCCACATTAACAATGCGAAGATTTGGGTTAGCGTACGTAAGAGTTTCCGCTGAAATAAGATCAATGGTTTCTGGTGTCTTAGCGACGTGGATTGTTACGAAATCTGAGGTTTCCATTAATTCCTTTAAGGAAAGTAGGTCAACGGAAAGCTGCTTTGCTCGTTCAGGAGCAACAAAAGGATCGTAGGCAACTAATTTCATTCCGAAAGAAAGAGCTCGTTGCGCTACAAGCTTTCCTATCCTTCCCAACCCAATTATTCCAAGAGTTTTATCTGCGAGTTCAACTCCTGTCCATTCACTTCTCTCCCACCGACCGTTTCGAAGCGCTTCATTAGCTGCTGGAATATTTCGGGCCTGTGCTAGGAGTAGCGCCATCGTATGCTCAGCTGCAGAGAGAATATTTGACTTGGGAGCATTAACCACCATGACCCCTTGCTCGGTTGCTGCACCGACGTCAACGTTATCTAATCCGATTCCAGCTCTTCCTATAACAATGAGGTCTTTCCCATTGGAAATTACTTCTTTTGAAATAGTTGTCGCCGAACGAATAATTACGGCGTGAGCGCCTTTGATTTCTTTGAGAAGTTCTGTTTCCTCAAGTTCTAATTTGACATCAACTTCGTAACCAGAGTTCTTCAAATGCTCTATACCAGATTGAGAGATATTTTCAGTAATAAGAACTCGGTACATGTTTCTAATCTAGAACTTCTTGGAGCAGAAACGAACGCATAAACAAAAGTAGCTAGATCACCTATATGAGTAGTGATTCTCATCTCTGGCGCTAATATCGGATTATTACATGGGAGGAACATCAGTGGGAGACTTGAACTTCAAGGGATTCGATTGCGATCATCACTATTACGAAGCGGAAGATGCTTTCACCCGCCACATGGATCCTCTTATGGCCCAACGCGCAATGCAATGGGTATCAGTAAACGGTAGAAAACGCCTAATGGTCGGCGGTCAGATTAATCGTTTCATTCCGAATCCGACATTTGACCCTATAGCAAAACCGGGTTGCCTGGATGACTACTTCCGAGGGAAGGTATCAGTGTCTGACATGCGAGATGCATTCGGTGAGTTGGAACCGATCTCAACTCGTCCCGCATATCGGGATAAAGATGCAAAGATTGCTCTTCTTGACGAACAGGGACTTGAAGGTTGTTTCCTATTCCCTACTTTAGGTGTTGGAATGGAATCGGCATTAGAAGGTGACCTTCCCGCAATGCAAGCCGCATTTACAGCTTTTAACCGCTGGGTAGCTGAAGACTGGGGGTTTAATTACCAGAATCGGCTGTTTGGAGCTGCCTACATAACACTTTCTGATGTGAACCATGCAATTAGCGAGCTTGAGTTCGCCCTTGATAAAGATGTGCGGCTGATCAATTTACGGGCATCTGCTGTTACAACCAATGATGGGCAAAGGAGTCCAGCTGATACCTATTTTGATGACTTCTGGGAAAGAGTTAATAGCTCTGGGATAACTGTGGCTTTCCACGCTGGTGACGCCGCCTATAACTTTCTCTTTAGCCACTGGGGTTTATCCACCGAGTTTGAAGCTTTCCGATACGACCCCTTAAAGCGGCTTCTTAACTATTCGAATATTGCAGATACCGTAGCTGCTCTCATTAGTGGTGGACTTTTTAACCGTTTCCCGAACATACGGGTTTGCACAATTGAGAACGGATCGGATTGGGTTAGCGGGCTGTTTCGTAGATTCACAAAAGCATACAAACAAGCTGAGCATGCTTTTGTTGAAGATCCAATAAAGACATTCCAAAGGCATATATGGGTAGCTCCATACTACGAGGATGACTTATCTGAGTTACGGGAATTGGTAGGTGTGGACCATATCCTGTTTGGGTCGGACTACCCCCATGCTGAAGGGTTAGCTGTACCTATGGATTTTTGGCAAGATTTAAATGGTTTCTCAACGCCCGAAATAGAACAAGTCATGAGAACCAATGGGAAACTTCTAATTACTCCCAGCCGCTAGAGCATAAGACAGAAGGTTACATGGCATTCCACGATGACGTCGCTCTACAAGATTTAGGTGGCGGTTCTTTTTCAACAGAAATAATTGATAATTACTGGATTGTTGCAGGCCCGAATGGAGGATACTTGGGTGCATTACTAGCAAACGCTGGCGATCTGCATGTAGCAAAAACGTCTCATCAATTAAGAAGTTTGACCATTCACTATTTATTACCACCGAAGCTCGGTCCTGTGAATATAAACGTAGAGACAGTACGGAGTGGTAAATCTGTTGACTTCTTGAGATTAGAAATGACGCAGATGAATATTCTGGTTCTCGTTGCCACCGGAGTTTGGGCTTCAAGTAATGGATCAATCGAAGCTCCGCAATTACCCATGTTAGAAGTTCCCCCACCTGAGTCGTGCCCTGCTGGCGTCCGCTTGACAGAAACCCCGACCCGTTTGCACGAACAGTGGGAAATTCGTTCAGTGGACCGAAGCCATCATTTAAAAAATTCATCCAAAGATAGTGACCTGGGTCTGAATCTAACATGGTGGATCCGCCCAGCAACAGAAACTCCAATATCTTCGTCTTTAATAGTAGCGATCGCTGATGCCCTTCCTCCCCCTATATTCGTTACCTCACAGAAACTCAGACTTGTCCCTACCATTGACCTGACCGTTCACATACGAGCAAACCTATCTTCGTCAACATGGGGTAATAGATCATGGGTGCTCGCCAATTTCTCAACGACCCATGCTTCCGAAGGATTCATTGAAGAGGATGGGCTTATCTGGCATCAGGACGGGACTTTATTAGCTATGAGCCGACAACTAGCTTTAGTACGGTAGACGGGCGACTTCTACTGTATTGGGATGCTCGCAATAAGTTCGGGTGGTTCAAATCCAAAGATTTGTGAAAAGAATGAATACTCGGCTTCTAACGCAGCAACGATATTTTCTGCTTGTCTAAAACCATGTCCTTCTCCATCAAATAGAACATAGGAATGCGGGATACTGTTACTTTTAAGCGCAGCGACGATAAGTTCCGCCTGATTAGGCGGTACTACAGCGTCTTCAGAACCTTGCAAAACAATCATTGGGCTCGTAAATTTTTCCGTATGGTTTATGGGTGACCTGTCAACATATATGTCTTTTTGGAGCGGGTATTCACCGATAAGGCGATCCAGGTAACGTGATTCGAACTTGTGGGTGTCTCTAGCTAAGATCTCTAAGTCTGCAACTCCATATCTACTAGCTCCAGCGGAAAAATCTTGATAAAAGGCCAGTGCGGCAAGAACAGTGAACCCTCCAGCGCTTCCCCCTTTAATAGCTATTCTTTTTGAGTCAACCTCACCCTCTTCAACGAGATAACGTGCTGCTGCTACGCAGTCAGCCACATCAATACGTCCCCACTCTCCATCCAACGACTCCATGAATTCCCGTCCATAACCCGTACTACCCCGATAATCAACATCCGCTATCGCCCACCCACGGCTAGTCCAATAGCGCAAAGCCATGGACAATTCGTTTCGAGATGAACCAGTTGGCCCTCCATGGGCTAAAACCAGTAACGGTGGTTTCTCTCCAGAAGGTCCTTTCATAGAGGGATGGGCAGGAGCGTAGTAACGCACATACGCATAGCTCCCATCTAATGTGGGGAATTTTCTCAATACTGGAGGTTTGAAATAGTCGGGATCGAATAGGTTCGGGTTTGGACTATGTAAGATCTCTTGCCGGTTTGAGCCTTTAACTATTGACGATCCAGTGCTGTGGCTCGCAGCAAGCAACACGACTTGATCGTCACCATTAATTCTCAATTGATGTATGGAGGACCACTCAAGTGAAATCGTTTCTGATGAGGTAGCCAAAGAAGTTAACCCACTTGGTTCTGTGATTGCGGCAATAGGAGTTCCATCAGACCGGATGGCATATCTTGACTGGTCCAATGTCCATAATGGCTGACCAATATCAAATGTTCCGCTGATTATGGCATCACATCCTTCTTCATTAAGCCGGTAAAGATTAGACCATCCTGATTGGTCGCTAAGAAAGTAAAGTTCAGTTGAGGGAGACCATTCTGGCTGGGATATTGACTCTTCTTCGCTACCTGCTACTTTTTTCCCTTTTATAACTTGCCCATCTTGTATCTGACCTACCCATAACTCGGTTCCCCACCAAGGCATAGATGGGTGATTCCATTGAATCCACGCAAGAAACTCTCCGTCAGGCGAAGGGCGAGGAAAGGCGTAGAAATCAGATCCAACAACAAGTTCATTGATGCGCATGCTTCCATCTGTGGCAACCGCAACCAACTGATTATCTGGCTCAGTCCATAAATTGTTAAATTCATGGTGAACCTCTCTTACACAAATACACCATTGACCATCGGGGGTAACACGCCCGTCAGCGAATCTCCATGCTTGACCTTCTGGTGGATCTGGAGTTAACGAAATTGGAGAGTTTCCTTCGGTTATCTTCCGTAGCCTTTGGTCAGAAAATTCCACATAAAATAATGTTGACTCATGAACCCACCACGCTCCTCCACCGTATTCGTGGACTCGCGTTCGAACATTGGAGTTAACTGGTGTTACCTCTACTGGTGAGCGAGCATTGCGTTGACAAACTACAGCGACTCGCCCTCCCTCATCAGGTCTTGATTCAGCCCACCAAATATCTGAACCTTCTAATTTGATACCCGTGATGCCTGTTACCCCTTCAACCAATGAAGCGGCGCTTATTGGAGAGTCCCAACTCCCATATGGTTTAACTTTTTCTCCCCCCACAACTATCTTCTAAGCAGATTGGCGATACGTTCAACACCTTCAATTAGGTCTTCGTCACTAAGAGCGAACGAAAGCCTTGCATAACCAGGGGCCCCAAAAGCTTCCCCTGGGACAAGCGCAACATGGATTTCCTCTAGAAAAATTTGGGCAAGGTCTGCAGTGTTATGAACAGTTCTCCCAGCGATCTCTGACCCTATAATTTCTTTGAAGTTAGGGAAAGCGTAGAATGCTCCTTGAGGTTCCATTAAGGAGACCCCATCAATTTCGGTAAGCATCGAGTACATTAGCTGCCTTCTTCGATCAAAGGCTTCTCTCATCTCTTCAACTGCATCTAAAGGTCCAGAAACTGCAGCAAGAGCAGCTCTTTGTGAAACATTAGCAACGTTTGATGTTTGATGAGATTGCAAAGTTGCAGATGCTTTTGCTACATCCTTTGGGGCGATGATCCAACCTACTCGCCATCCCGTCATAGCGTAAGTCTTAGCTACGCCATTCAAGATCACGGTTTTTTCTGAGCATTGTGGGACTAGCTGAGGCAAAGAATGGTGAGTATTAGTTCCATAGATTAAGTGCTCATATATTTCATCCGTGATAATCCAGACATTATTTTCAATCGCCCACTGTCCTATAGCCTCTATCTCTTCTCGCGGATAAACGGCACCCGTTGGATTTGAGGGTGAGCAGAACACGAGAGCTTTTGTCCTTTCGGTAAGCGAAGCATTTAATTGCTCCACCGAAACTCTAAATCCAGTTTCCTCGGATGTCGGAAGGATGGTTGTCGTTGCTCCCGCTAACGCCACTGGTTCGGGGTATGTTGTCCAAAACGGTGAAGGAAGAAGCACTTCATCTCCTGCATCTAGAAGAACTTGCATGCAGTTGTACACAGCGTGCTTCCCCCCGTTTGTGATAACTACTTGTTCGGGTGAAATTTGCACTCCAGAATCTCGAAACGTTTTTTCTGCTATCGCTTCCTTTAACTCTGGTAAACCTCCTGCTGGGCTATATCGGTGGTTTTGGGGTTCCGAACAAGCATTAATAGCTGCTTCAACAATGTGGGGAGGTGTTAGAAAGTCGGGTTCACCCGCACCAAATCCGATTACTGGCGCCCCCGCTGCTTTTAATTCCTTTGCTTTTGAAGTAACTGCCAAGGTCGCTGATGGCGCTATCGCCCCAACTCGTTTGGAAATTCGAGACTCTTCGGACACTAATTCCTCCCATAGGTTTCTTGCTTCAATGATGGCGCAATTACGGAAAGATTACAGATTATTTAATTTCTATCTGGTTACGCCACTTCACGCCTAAGAAAGAGTAACTTTTTAAAGTGACTTTAGATAACGATTTTGTTATTCCTAGCGAACTGCTTCCCGTTGATGGACGCTTTGGTAGTGGTCCTTCGCTCGTACGGAAAGAAGCAGTGGTAGCACTTGCAGAGGTCTCTGAGACCTATTTGGGGACGAGCCACCGTCAAGACCCTGTAAGAAATATGGTCGGAAGATTGAAAGAAGGGCTAGCTCAACTGTTTTCGCTTCCAGATGATTGGGAAATTATCCTTGGGAATGGCGGGAGCACTCTTTTCTGGGATGTTGCTGCTTTCGGTCTGATCAAGAATTCAAGCCAGCATCTAGTTTTTGGTGAGTTTTCTTCAAAATTCGCTCAAGCCGTAGATAAAGCTCCACATCTTGAAGTCCTAGAGATTATTGAGTCAGAACCCGGTGATGCCCCTTCCTTGAAACCATCAGATGTTGATACGTACGCTCTGACCCAAAATGAAACCTCGACCGGTGTTTCAATCCCTCTTGAACGACCATCGGGTATCCCAGCCAGTAATGCTTTAGTGCTAGTCGATGCGACATCAGCAGCAGGGGGCATGATGTGGAATCCAGCTGAAGTTGATTGTTACTATTTCGCCCCACAAAAATGTTTTGGCAGCGACGGAGGTTTATGGATTGCAATTTGCTCTCCTGCTGCCGTAAGCAGAATTGAAAAAATCTCTTCATCTGACCGGTGGGTGCCAGCAGGATTAGATATAAATACTGCACTGGGAAATAGCAGAAAGAACCAGACCTACAATACACCAGCGTTGTCAACGATTTTCTTAACGGTTCATCAAGTTGAATGGATGAACAACAACGGTGGTTTGGGATGGGCTGCCGGACGTTCTAATAACTCTTCGTCCCACATCTACAATTGGGCTGAACACCATGCCCATGCGGAACCTTTCGTCTCCAAAGCTGAGATACGTAGCCCTGTTGTAGCCACTATTGATCTGGCGGATTCAATAAACGCTGATGATGTAGTTGATATTTGCCGCAAGAACGGAATTCTTGATATCTCTGGCTATCGCAAACTTGGCCGTAACCAGTTACGCATTGCTACTTTCCCAGCAATTGAAATTGAAGATATTCGTTTATTGACGAAAAGCCTTGATTACGTGATAGGAAGATTGCTCTGAACGCAACTGGGAAACTTCTAGTCGCTAGCCCGCTCATGGGCGACAATAATTTTGACCGCGCCGTGGTTTTCATAATAAAACACGATCAAGAAGGTGCTATTGGGTTGGTGTTAAACCAACCTTCGTCGGAACTTCTAGGGCCTCTATTGCCTCATTGGGAAACAGGGGATTTCAAAGATTTGACCGTTTTCCGTGGAGGCCCAGTTGATCCTAATTCCGCCATGGCTTTAGGCCGTTTCGTAGGTGAAACTGATAAGAATACAACGTTTGTTCTTGCCAATATAGGCGTAATTGATCTGAGCTTAGAACCTAAAGAATTGCCGGATAGTCTCGTTAACTTCCGACCTTATTTAGGTTACGCAGGTTGGGGGTCTATGCAGTTAGAGTCAGAATTAGCCGCAAATGCTTGGTTCGTCGTTGATGCAAACCCTATGGACATGTTCAGGGAAGAAAATGTAGACCTTTGGTCAATGGTACTTCGAAGGCAAGAAGGTCCGATATCTTGGCTATCCAACTATCCGCCCGACCCCCGAATGAACTAACCGTTCAAGGAGCAAGAACTGAAAGTGGTTAAATTGTTCCTTCGGGCATTTTCCCTAATGTATGGAGATGGGCTGAACCTGATAACGATAAATCAATAAACCCGGAGCCACCCGCTAACCACAACCCTTGTGTTAGAACAGCCGCTGTGGTTCCAGTGATAGGGTCAGCAACCGCATCCCCGATAAACCAAAGGTCGTCTCCAACGGAAGCGAGAAGGTTTCCTGCTGCTGCGGCATCATCACCAAAACCGATTCGTGCGGGATTTCTTTCGCGCCCATATCCAGTGATTGAACACCATATCGCTCCACGTTGAACTTCCTCTTCAGCGAACAAACCCAGACTTTCCAGCGCTCTCGGCCTTGAACTCTCTATGACTATGTCTGCTTCTCGAACGATTCGTCGTAGACGACTAACCCCCTTTTCAGATTGAAAATCAACTTCAATAATTTTTTTGCCGTGATTCAGTCGTTTATAGAATGGGGCTCTCCCTACTCGCCCCCTATCAGGCCGCTGAGAAGATTCAACCTTTAAAACCTCTGCCCCGCTCCGTGACAAGAACCATCCGCAAAGCGGCCCTGCCCACATACTTGACAGATCAGCAACGACAGGATTTGCAGAAATACGAGTATCAAAATTGCATCCATGAATTACATTTTCAATATTCTTTGCTTCCCCCACAGCGGAAACAGCCATTCCTAATAATTCTGCGCGTTCTATAAGTTCAAGAGCTGGAGTCTTAGCTACCTGTTGTTTTATTAGTTCCCAAATATCATCTTGGTAATCTTGCTCAAGCCATGCGGGGACCGATAATAAGTCTTCTTCCCTTGGAAGATTAACGGCGATTGTTTCATCTAATGCTTCTAGTAGCCGGCAGGATCCGCCCGCAGATGTTGTTCCCCACCCTCGGTGACCAAGGAGAGGTGCTCTTTCAACGATTAATGAAAGTCCGCTAGGACCTCCTATAGGTCCACCCAACATTCTAGACATCTGGTTCAATAGCAAAACCGTTGTTTCGAATCGGTGTAACCACCGTAAGTCAAGATTTTTTAGGATAACGCTAGGCGGGCCTACCAAATTAGAGAGTAAAGGAGTCGGCCATGCCGGCCATTGTTGACGTACTTCAGATAGTCTGATCACGTCTTCTTTGTCTATCAATCCTTCCGGCAGGCACTCCAGCAAATGAGTTAAGTGATTATGCGCTGTTGCTACTGGGTTCTGTAAGTAGTTCATGAACATCCCCATAGCCTAGATGAAGCGTTAACATTGGCGGTAGCCCTTCTAGTACGAAATGATAGAAGGAAAAGATTATGGAGGTATCTTGTGGAAATACGAGCAGGGAGTCGATTGAAAAGCGCTGTTTGCAATACGGAGGTAATTGCGGTCAAAGCCCCGGGCGAAGATATGGATATTAGATGTGGCGGAGTTCCCATGCTAGATCCTTCCGATACTGGCGAAGAGGGCGGTAAACCTGATGCGGCGGCAGCTGATGGGACACAAATGGGGAAACGTTATGTTGACTCAAATGAAACCATTGAATTACTTTGCACTAAACCCGGCGACGGTTCGCTCGGAATCGGAGATGCGCTGTTAGCCATTAAAGAGAGTAAGCCACTACCAGCATCCGACTGAGGACTTTAAATAATGAATTTAATGATGCTACTTGAGATGGCTTCTAGCGGCTTCGGTCATCGGGTAGCTATTGGAAGTCGAGATGGGTCAGGAATGACTTATCAAGATCTCTACGACCAATCTGGGCGAGCGAGTGATTACTTGCAGCAGCGAAATGTAGAACATGTATCTTTTTTCGATGAATCAAGCCCTGCCTTGCCTGTGTCGTTATTCGCAGCAGCTTGGGCGGGGTTACCGTTTGTGCCATTGAATTATCGTTTATCGAACGTAGATACTTATTCACTTTTCGAGAGGATAACCCCAACATTTACAATCAGTGATGGGGCAGAGTTGGAAAATATTATCAGCGGCGTTGATGGCGTTCAATCAACCGCCTGGCATCTTTTCCTAACCGACTCGGCGGAAGGGGCTATTCCGGAACCGACATGGAACATGGACCCTGACGAAATCGCTGTTCTTCTTTTTACTTCTGGAACAACCGGAGATCCCAAAGCTGCCGTCCTTAGACACTCTCATCTTGTTTCTTATATCCTCGGATCTGTAGAGTTCATGGGATCTGATGAAGATGAAGCAACCTTGGTTTCCGTACCGCCTTACCATGTTGCTGGGATTGCTGCTATGTGCAGTTCAATATACGCGGGTAGGCGTATCGTCCAGTTGCCTTTCTTTGATGCTTATGAATGGATAGATCTAGCAATCAAAGAAGAAGTCACCCATGCAATGGTTGTCCCGACAATGCTCTCTCGGATTGTTGAAGAATTAGAGAAAAATCCATCTCACAAGCCCGATACTCTCAGAGCCATCTCATATGGAGGTGGGAAAATGCCCAGGCCAGTAATTGAGAAAGCACTTGAATTGTTTCCTGCAACTAATTTTGTTAATGCGTACGGCCTCACTGAAACAAGTTCAACTATTTCAGTTCTCGGCCCTGAAGATCATAGAATCGCGGTAGAAAGTTCAGATCCCGAGGTTCGGAAAAGACTAGCTTCAGCTGGAAAACCATTACCTTCTCTTGAGGTCTCAATTCGTGATGAAGATAGTAATGAAGTAGACCCAGGGGTCAGTGGAGAGATCTGGGTAAGAGGCGAACAAGTTTCTGGAGAATATCTTGGGCATGGAAAACGTTTAACCGGAGATGGCTGGTTCCCTACAAATGATGGAGGGTCACTTGACTCTGAAGGTTACCTATTCGTAGAGGGCCGAATCGATGACATAATCATTCGCGGTGGTGAGAATATCTCTCCGGGAGAAATTGAAGATGTTCTTTTGCAACACCCTAATATTCGTGACGCCGCTGCAGTTGGAATGGCTGATACAGAATGGGGTGAAATTATTGTTGCTGTAGTAGTCCTCTCAGACCCAGATTTTTTTTCGGAACCTGAAATTCTGGGATTTTCTAAAGAACATCTACGTTCTTCTCGCACCCCTGAAAAGATAATCATGTTAGATGAACTCCCCTACAATGAAACCGGAAAATTGCTCAGAAGAGTTCTTAAAGATGGGCTAGTCAATCAAGATAATAGTGAGGGATAGGTTGTGAGCGACATTGATGTCCTCACTCTTCGGCAAGCGTTAGATTTCACAACGGACGTCTACGTAACAGAAAAGATTTTTGAAACCCAGCAGAACATAATGTTCGTTGAAATTCAACCAGAATTATTGATGCAAGCTCCAGAAGAATTCCTTGCTTACTCCGAATCAGTCTTCTCCTTGAATCTTATAACTGTCGGAATTCTTAGCAAACCACACAGTAAAGACTTTTCCAGCTTGTTAAATGGATTTGATATCCTAATCGCCCCCATAGATGATGGAGTCTCAATAGAGGTCGCTGATCTTGATAGAACCATTGAGAATCTTTCGCTGTGTGTGACGAGAAATCCGCAGGCAGCTATCGTGTTGGCTCAACTTCTCCGACAAGAAGCCTTTAACGATGTAGGTAAAGGTTTAGCGCTTGAATCATTTGCGTACGCTATGTTGCAAAGTGGTCCTGAACATGCCCTTTGGCTCACTGAAAGGGGTCAAATGCCGCAACTTTTAGATAAAGTTCCTGCCGTTGATTCAATCCGCACCGGAAGCTGTTTAGATATTTTTCTGAATCGCCCTGAACGAGCTAATGCTTTTTCTTCACGGATGAGAGATGAATTGTTTGAAATTCTACAAATTGCTTTTCTTGATGAATCAATTGAGAGTGTTTCCTTACGAGGAAAAGGGAACTCTTTCTGCTCTGGTGGAGAGTTAGCTGAATTTGGGTTAGTCACATCTCCTCCCGATGGGCACTTAATCCGTCTTTCACGAAACCCAGGAATGTCAGTTCACCGTTTATCGGAGAAAATTATCGTTTATCTGCATGGCGCATGCGCCGGTGCTGGAATTGAAATTCCTTCGTTTGCGTCAAAGGTTGTAATTGATGAATCTGCGAATATTTTCCTACCCGAAGTTTCGATGGGGTTAATCCCGGGTGCAGGAGGAACAGTAAGTATCCCGAGGCGTATCGGTCGGCAAAGAACAGCGTATTTAGCCATGTCTGGAGAACAGGTTTTACCTGAAGTTGCTTTGAGATGGGGTCTCGTTGACGAGTTATTAAGTGTTGAATTGTGGGATTAGTGCTAGTTCAACGTCTCAATAATTGTGACGTTTGCCTGCCCGCCACCTTCACACATCGTTTGAAGTCCAAATCTTCCCCCTGAACGTTCTAATTCGTTAAGCAATGTGGTCATAAGTCGCCCCCCGGTGCACCCGAGAGGGTGACCAAGCGCTATTGCTCCTCCATTCACGTTCACTTTTTCATGAGGTATCCCATGTTCTTTCATCCAGACGAGAGGCACGGGAGCAAAAGCCTCGTTGCATTCAAACAAATCTATATCATCAGCCGACATACCTGTTTTGGCGAATGCATATTCAGTCGCAGGGATGGGTCCGGTCAACATGTAAATTGGATCATCTCCTCGAACACTCATGTGGTGGATACGAGCTCTTGGTTTCAACCCATGGTCTTTAACTGCTTGTTCGCCTGCAATTAGTAGGGCGACAGCACCGTCGGATATTTGGCTAGCAACTGCAGCAGTTATGATCCCTCCTTCTTCTAATGTGGGCAACTGCGCCATTTTCTCTAACGTGGTTCCTCTCCTGACGCCCTCGTCTTTATCTATTTCACCGTAAGGGAGGATTTCCTTATCGAAGCGACCTTCATCTTGCGCTCGTGCTGCGCGTTCATGAGATTCTAAAGCAAATTCTTCTAATTGTTCTCTGCTTAGGTTCCATTTCTTTGCTATTAGTTCGGCTCCACGGAATTGTGATACTTCCTGCGTTCCGTATCGCTTAACCCAACCTTTTGATGTTGTAAATGGGTCTTCTATTTCGGGATGCCCGATTGTTTCATGACCCATAACATCCATTGCCGAACCTATTGGTATGAGGCTCATATTTTGTATTCCCCCAGCGACAACTAAGTCCTGCACACCAGACATTACTCCCATCGCTGCGAAACTTATTGCCTGTTGACCAGATCCGCACTGGCGATCAACAGTAACTCCAGGGATGGCTTCTGGCATGCCAGCAGCTAACCACGCTGTTCGAGCAATATCTCCTGCTTGGGGACCCATGTTGTCTAGACATCCCATAATGACATCATCAACTGCTGATGGGTTTATGCCTGTTCTTTCGACAAGACCTTTGATAACGTGGGCCCCTAAATCCGCTGGATGTTCCTCTGATAGACCGCCGCCACGTCTCCCTACTGGTGTTCTAACAGCATCAACGATATAAGCCTCTCCCATTTGATTCCCTTTCGATTCAATGGTCTTGGGCATTTACTTTACCTTCACGTGTGCTTCTATTCACGTTTGGGGATATTTTCTTGGTGTGTTCAATCTGTTTGTCTGGGTTCTTTCGCAAGACCCAGAACTCGCTCACCAATGATGTTTCGTTGGATTTCGTTGCTTCCACCGTAGATCGTGTGAGCTCGGCTATAGAGGAAAGTCCGTTGTTCTTTATCAAGGGTGTACGCTACCCCATCATCTCCTGCATACCCATTCGTCGCAATCATGCCAGATGCTCCTTTCACAAGCATCCATAATTCCCCAAGTTCTCGGTGCCAAGATGCCCAGTAAAGCTTTCCAATGCTTTGCTCAGCTCCTGGAACTCCATCGGATGCTAAAGCGGTGAGCATTCGCAATTGGTTGTATCTCAGAATCTCTAATCCCATATACGATTGTGTTATTTTCTGACGAATAACAGGGTTATCCCATTTGCAATTGGATTTTGCCTCTTGCACTAGCTCATCTAATTCTTGTCGAAAACTTACCTGTTGACCAAGGGTTGAAGCTCCGCGTTCAAATGACAGTGTTCCCATAGCCACCTTCCAACCATTTCCTTCTCCTCCGACAACAAGGTCCTTGTCAGTAATTGCTCCATCAAAAAAAGTTTCATTAAATTCAGCTCCACCAGTTATTTGAATGATTGGCCGAATTGTGACTCCTTCTTGTCTCATAGGCACTAACAAGTATGAAAGTCCTTTATGTTTTCGTGAACCTTTTTCAGTTCTTGCGACTACAAAGATCCAATCAGCAAATTGAGCTAAAGATGTCCAAATTTTTTGGCCATTGATCACCCATTGATCACCAATGCGTTCCGCTTTTGTGTTGACATTCGCAAGATCGGAGCCAGCATCTGGTTCGCTATATCCCTGACACCAAAGTTCTTCCCCAGCGAGAATACTTGGAACAAACCGATTTTGTTGCTCAGCGGAACCAAATGCCATTAACGTTGGTCCCAGCAGAGTAACTCCCATATTTGGAATCCGACCTGGGGCTCTCGCTTCAACGTAGGTTTTATGGAAAAGTACCTGTTCGACTAAAGAGCATTCGCGGCCCCCTATAGACTTCGGGAAATCTATGCCTAGCCAACCTCCTGAAGCAAGTTCTTTCTCCCATGCTATTTGTAATTCAGGGTCAACGTCTTCGTGCCCTGTTAGGCCTTTGCCTTGAAGATCTACGAATTCGCCCTTCACGTGGTCATCTAGCCAAGTCCGCACCTCATCTATGAACTCTGTTTCAGATTTTGTATATGAGAAATCCATTGTGATAAAAATAGCTCCACTTTAGAAGATTCAGGGCATTACCGAGATTTTCTCTTTTG
>JASLWO010000023.1 GCA_030740795.1 Acidimicrobiales bacterium
TTCACTTCGGACATCAGACAAGACGATGGAATCCTAAAATGCAGCGTTTCATATATGGAGAGCGCAATGGGATTTATCTGATTGACCTAAATCAAACTTTAGAAAGAATTTCTGAATCTTACGCATTTGTTCGCAACACAGTAGCGGGAGGAGGGATGGTTCTCTTTGTGGGAACTAAAAAACAAACGCAAGACGCTGTTCAGTCTTTCGCTCAGCAATGTGGTCAACCATATGTCAATCAGAGATGGCTTGGAGGAATGCTTACTAACTTTGAGACCATGGCTAAACGTGTAGGAAAAATGAAAGAATACCAACGTATGCGAGATTCCGGAGAATTCGATGAAATGCCCAAAAAGGAAGCTTTGATGCTCTCACGAGAATTGACGAAACTTGAGCGGAATTTAAGTGGGATAAGCATGCTACGAGAAAGACCCCAAGTCGTCTTTGTCCTAGACACCAAAAAGGAACACATTGCCGTTACTGAGGCAAACAAACTTGGGATACCTGTCATAGCTGTTGTAGACACAAATTGCGATCCAGACGTCATAGATTACGTTATACCAGGGAACGATGACGCGATCCGTTCGGGAGAACTTATGTGCCGAGTGATCTGCGAAGCAGTTCAAGAGGGGCAACTCATGAGATCGAAAAAGGGAGAGTCAACGCAAGCTCCTCAAGTCTCTGAACAGGTAAAGGAAGCAGAGCAGGAAGAAGCTCAGAAAGCGGCGGCAGCCGCCTTTCAGGAAAGAGAACGAAAAATAGCTACTGAAATCTCGGCTACTCCTGAAGTTCAATCAGGAGATGAAGAAAAAAAGGAAGAGAGTTAATGGCAGAATTTACAGCAAAGGACGTACAAAAACTCCGACAGGCATCAGGGGCTGGCATGATGGATGCTAAGAAAGCCCTAGAAGAAAAATCAGGAGATTTTGACGCAGCCCTTCAAGCCTTACGAGAAAAAGGATTGGCGAAAGCTGATAGCAGAAGCGACAGAGAAAGCTCAGATGGAGCAATAGCGATAGCGCGAGATGGCAAAGCAGTTGCGCTAGTCGAACTTAAATCTGAAACAGATTTCTCTGCGAAAGCTCAAGACTTTTTGGATCTCGCACAAGAAATTGCAGAACTTGTATTGGATGAAGGGGAAGACTCTGTATCTAAGAAAGAAGAAGCAATAGACGATCTTCGGATCGCGAAAAAAGAGAATATCCAGCTCGGTACTGTAAAGCGGATCACAATCGAAGAAGGTTCAATGGTGGACGTGTATCTACACACTGATCAAGATGGTCGAGGCATCAATGGAGTAGTGGTACTAGGAAAGGACGTCTCGCCAGAGATCTTACATGAAGTTGCCCTTCACATCGCATTCGCTAAACCGTCAGCTCTTACGCGAGAAGAAGTTCCAAGCGAAGAAATAGAGAGAGAACGGGAAAGCGCCTTAGGAGTAACTAAAGCTGAAGGGAAACCTGAAGCGGCATGGGAAAAAATTGTAGAAGGAAGAGTCTCCAAATGGCTTAGCGAGCGAGTTCTCCTTGAACAGGGAATGTTCGGAGAGAAAGAAACTGTTTCGCAAAAGATAGGGAATGGTTCAATAGTCAACTTTGTGCAAGCTTTCATCGGTGACTAGTTTGTTCTTAGTCTCTCTATCAAATGGATTCTTGACAATGACATGCACAACGCCGCTAGACAAGGCATTATACAAAAGTGGATGATTCCGGAAAAAACCTGTTGAGTGGACGCTGGGATCGGGTAGTTCTAAAAGTTTCCGGCGAAGCATTCGCTGGGGAAGACGGTTACGGAATAGATGGACACGTCGTCCAGGAAATAGCGCGTCAAATTGTTAAAGTCAGATCCGAATTTAAAGTAGAGCTAGCGATTGTTGTCGGCGGAGGTAATATCTGGCGAGGCATGGCAGGTTCCGGAGCTGGAATGGACCGAGCCCAAGCTGATTACATGGGGATGCTAGCGACGGTAATTAATGGCCTTGCCCTTCAAGACACCCTTGAACAACTGGGGCAACCAACACGAGTTCAATCAGCGATTCATATGAGTCAGGTGGCAGAACCGTATATTCGACGCAGAGCACTTCGCCATTTGGAAAAAGGCAGAGTGGTAATTTTCGCTGGTGGAACTGGGAATCCATTTTTTACTACAGATACAACCGCAGCTCTTCGAGCCGTAGAGATTGAAGCAGGAGCCATCCTGAAAGGAACACATTCGGGCATACAAGGTGTTTACGACGCTGACCCGCGTGTGCACGAAGATGCAAACCTCTTGGATGAGATAAGTTATATTGATGTGCTCAGCAAAGGACTTAAGGTAATGGACTCCACCGCAATTTCACTTTGTATGGATAATGACCTGCCTATTGTTGTCTTTGATCTGATGGGGGATGGAAACGTTGGGCAGATTCTCGCCGGCGATCCCGTAGGAACTCTAGTAAGCTAGGTAGCTGATGAGTGGCGAACTTGTAGATCTTGTCCTTTCTGAAGCAGATGAAAAAATGGCGAAAACTGTAGCTAGAACACGGCACGAATTCTCAACTATTAGGACCGGGAGACCCAGCCCAGCATTAGTAGAACGGATCCCAATTGATTACTTTGGTAGCGAAGTCCCTCTTCAACAACTTGCAAGTTTTTCAGTTCCAGAAGCCCAGTTGCTAGTAATCTCACCATTTGATAAAGGATCTATAGAAGCCATAGAAAAGGCTGTTCTTCTTGCAGACCTTGGAGTAAGTCCATCAAATGATGGATCTGTTCTCAGGTTAAATTTTCCCCCATTAACTGAAGAAAGAAGAAAACAATTAGTCAAAGTTGTGAAAACTCTAGCGGAAGAAGGAAGAGTCGCAATTCGTGGAGTCAGACGCTCCGCTAGGCAAGATTTGGATGCTTTGGGGAAAGATGGGGATGCATCTTCAGATGAAACAAAGAGGGCATCTGACAAGGTTGACACATTGACACGCAGATATGAAGATGAAATTAATATAACGCTAACGCAGAAAGAATCTGAGTTGTTAGAGGTCTAAGCTAGGATAGAAACTCTTGGAGGGTATATGAACAGACCAGAAGACCGAGATGGAGACACAGAAGAACAGGCCGTCAACCATGGGTTACCTCATTGGACTGAACCGGGAACAGGACAAACACCTACTGTTTCAAATCAAGGGTCAGCGAAATCAGAAACGTGGTCAACACTCAGTGATGGGCCCCAATGGGCCGATGACCCAGTCTCTGCTGAAGATGAGCAAGTTCCCAAAGCTCCGCCACGCGTTGACCTCACTATTGGTGACGAAGTGAAGACCGAGGATTTTTTCTCCTATGAAAAACCTGCTGATTTAGCTGAAACGACTGAATCAATCATTTCGGAAGGGAAAAGGTCACGTCGTTCCGGAATGGGTTCGAAAGAAACTCTTACAAGAATCGCAACTGGGTTAGTGCTTGCAGGGATGGTTATCCTTTGCCTGGCTATAAGCAAGTTAGTAACGGTTGTATTAATTGCTGTCATGCTCGGAGTGGCAGCGACAGAGTTGTTCCAGAGTCTATTTAAAGTTGGGTGGCAGCCTCCAACTTTGGTTGGTCTTGTAGCTTCAGTTTGTATGCCGTTAGCTGCCTATTGGAGAGGAGAAGGGGCAATCGGATTGGTCCTTTTCCTTACAGTGTTAACGGGAGCTCTCTGGTACCTTCTGGGAATAGGAGGTCCGCGACCTGTTCCCAATTTATCTGCGCTAATGCTTGGAGTCGTTTACGTTGGTTTTCTCGGATCTCACGCAGTTCTGCTTCTTGATGATCCCAAAGGAAAGGGACTTTTCCTAGCAGCGATCTTACTCGCTGCAGGATATGACATCGGAGGGTACTTCATAGGTCAAGCCTTGGGTAGGTCACCACTGACAGAAGCCAGTCCAAACAAAACTATTGAGGGTCTGCTTGGAGGAACTGTTGCAACAGTTGGCGTTGGAGTTCTCTTATCAGTTTTCAACGTCGGCCCATTTGATGGTGAACCCTTTGGCTTCTCCAATGCGTTATTGCTTGGAATCGTCGTTGCAGTTATCGCCCCAATAGGTGATTTGGCAGAATCTTTAATTAAGAGAGATTTAAAAATCAAGGACATGGGAACTGTTTTACCTGGCCATGGAGGCGTGCTAGATAGATGCGACACATTGTTGTTCGTGCTGCCAACAGTATTCTATATGGTTAAGATAATGGGCTGATTTCGTTCTCACCCGTCACGGTAGAACAAATATTATGTTTAGAATTCGGATATAGCCCTAGACTTTGAAAGATGACTAGTGTTGCAATCCTTGGGTCGACGGGTTCAATCGGAACTCAAACCTTAGACGTTATTAGAAGAAACCCAGAAGAGTTCTCAGTTGAGGTTCTAGCAGCGGGATCTTCAGCGGATCTGGTAATTGAGCAGATTGCGGAATTCAAACCTTCTCTAGTAGTAATGGCTGATGCTGCAGCTGCTCAAAAGATAAAAACAGAATTTGACACCCTGCAGGTCTATCACGGTAAGGAAGCCTTAGAAAAGGCTGCGACTCAAAGCGATGTAATCGTTAATGCGATAGTTGGTTTTGCAGGGCTTCCTGTGACTCTCGCCGCTCTAAATGCTGGGAAGAGGTTAGCTTTAGCGAACAAAGAATCATTAATCGCAGGTGGTCCCATAGTTCAAAAGGCTAGAGAATCAAAAAATGCACAAATCATTCCTGTTGACAGTGAACATTGTGCATTGCACCAATGTTTGGGAGGGGACACAACAAACGCAGATGAACCTTTTACTACAGTGAAGAAGCTCTTACTTACGGCTAGTGGAGGCCCGTTTAGGAAATGGACAAAAACTGAACTGAATCAAGCTACGTTAGAGGATGCTTTAAATCACCCAACATGGAGTATGGGTCAAAAGATAACCATTGACTCGTCTACATTGATGAATAAAGGCCTTGAAGTTATTGAGGCGCATGAACTGTTTGGAATTGGGTATGACCAGATAGACGTAATTGTCCATCCTCAATCCGTTATTCATTCAATGGTTGAATTTGTTGATAGCTCGGTCATTGCCCAATTATCAATGCCTGATATGAGATTGCCAATTTCCTATGCTCTTAGATACCCGACACGTGGAGAGGCTCCATGGGGAGAAATAAATTGGGATACAATGCGGCGCCTTGATTTTGAAAAACCAAACGAAGAAGCATTTCCTTGCTTAGGTCTAGCCTACGAAGCAGGGAAGATAGGGGAAACCGCTCCAGCTTGGTTGAATGCTGCAAACGAGATAGCTGTTGAAGCATTCTTAAAAAGAGTTATAAAATGGGTGGAAATACCTGAGATCATTCAGATGACGCTAAATGAGTTTGATGGGGTTCTCGCTGAGACCGAACATGATATTTACGCTGCTGATCGAAAAGCACGGGTAATAGCGACCGCCGTAATGGAAAAGCTTTAAGAATGGTTTATAAGTCTGAAATATCGGAAGAGGGATCAAAAGGGTCAGAAGTAGCTAAGGGAGAAGGAAACGGGTCGCCAATTGGATTGGCGACAATAGCGGCACTGTTAATTTTGCTTGGGTTGAGCGCTGGCAAAGCAGGTGTGATTGTCGTTCTCTCACTGGTGACAATTCTTTTCTTGCACGAATTCGCCCATTATGTTGTTGCCAAAAAAGCTGGAATGAAAGTAACGGAATTTTTTATAGGTTTCGGTCCATTAATCTGGTCATTTAGAAAAGGTGAAACGGAGTACGGAATTAAGGGAGTGCCGGCCGGGGCATATGTGCGAGTAATA
>JASLWO010000024.1 GCA_030740795.1 Acidimicrobiales bacterium
CCTCGCAAACAATCCATATTGGTAACTCTGAACAGGCTTTGATAACTCCTGTAGCTAAACGTTTAGCGAGTTCAGCGCGCCTAGATGATTGGAGGACAGTTGACAACCGCTCCTTTGCGGAGTCAAAGCCTTTAATTGGGATGAGAGCGGCAGAGTTATTCATTGATGAGGATTTAATCATAGGTGTTTCAGAATGCAGATAAGTAATATCCCTCAGATTCTAGCGCTACGATTCAAGGGTGGCATTTCAAGTAGCTGTTGTCGGTGGAGGATCATGGGGAACCACGGTTGCCCATTTGGTGTCACATAACGCTGAAACGAAACTCTGGTGCAGAGACCAAGAAGTCGCTAAATCAATAAACAGAAAACATAGAAATATTCGATATCTGGGGAAACATAAATTACATTCCGGACTCAGAGCATCAAATAATCTTGAAGAAGTGATTTCAACCGCTCAGGTTGTTCTGATGGCGATACCTTCACAAAATTACAGGGGAGTCTTTCAAAACTTACTGGGATTTCTACGGCCAGAAATTCCAGTAATAAGCCTAGCAAAAGGCTTGGAACAGCAATCTCAGCTTACTATGACTCAACTTATGGAAACTGAATCTCCTGGGCGCCCAACTGGGGTTCTGACCGGACCGAATTTAGCTGCAGAAGTTCTTGCAGGAAATGCGACGGCTTCAGTAGTCGCCACCAACGATCAGACAATACAAAGCGAGATAGCAAAAATTTTTTCAACTGACACATTTCGCGTGTACACCAGTAATGATGTTCTCGGATGTGAACTAGGTGGAGCTTTTAAAAATGTTCTCGCTCTTGCTGTTGGGATGACAACGGGTTTAGGGACCGGAGATAACACTCGCGCCGCGGTAGTGACAAGAGGACTTGCAGAGCTAGCGAGGTTAGGAAGCGCAATGGGCGGGATGCCAGAAACATTCTCAGGACTAGCGGGATTAGGCGACTTAATAGCTACATGCTTCTCTCCTCAGAGCAGAAACAGATATGTAGGAGAACAATTAGGTAAAGGAAGGGGAATCCAAGAAGTTCTCGAAGAAATGACTAACGTTGCTGAAGGTGTTGTTACCGCCCCAGTTGTTTCTGAACTTGCAAATAAATACGGTGTTGAAACACCTATAAGCGATCAAGTCACGGCAGTCATTAATGGGGAAATCACCGCCGCGGATGCTTATGATGTTCTTCTACTCCGCGAGCAAAGACCCGAACACTAACTACCATCATCAAATAATCAACTAACGATGTAAAGGCTTAATCAAATATGCCAGAATTAGGAATTCTAGGATCAGGGAAGGCGGCTTCAAATGATCCAGTCGGAAATTTCCGCTGGTTAGATCAAAGCAATAAACGGATTAGCTGGGGCGTAGGGGCAGATGATCGCTGGCATTTTGCTGATAATGAAATGTCAGTGAGGCAAGCTTTAGTTGAAGACGGTATTTCTCCTGAAACAAGAATGCGCGTGCCTGGTGGAGACATCGTGCAAAGAATGAACGTAATATCTATTGGCTTGGATAGTGCAGCATTGATTGAATACGAAAATGAGACACCTGTACCTGTAGCTGTAGTAATTATTCTTGAGAATTATGGCCATCTTGAAATTGATGGACCTATCGCCTATATGATGTCGAACCAAATTATTCATGCAAGCAAACCCGTTGCTTCCTGTTGCTCATCTGAAGACATGCAAGGATTGCTAAGGTCAATAGAAGAAGGCGAACCTCAACCACCTCGGAAAGGTGCAACGCTAGATGCAACCAGAAGCGCAGCATTATTATTTCCGCTTCCGCATGCAACCAAATTGCGCCTTCTTATCAGTAGCGAAGGGATCTCGGGACTACCAAACCCTAAAGAATGCCCTTCATTCACTGAAATTGCCAATGGTTGGGAAAGGCACTTTGATGCTGGAATGCAATTTACAATTCCCAGTACCCGCATTCTGAACGCTATCAAAGCATCAAAAAGACATCTGCTCATTGGTAGTGGGCAACCCATAGAATCTGAATTCTGGAATAAAGAAACCCCTACTGAAGTCGTGCCTCTGAGTGCCGCTGCACTTTTCCACTGGGGACACCTAGAAGCAGGCAAAAATCTGCTTCTAAAATATATGGAACGATCAAACCCGGGGTTATTTAGAAAGAAGGTTCCAAGAGATACGTTAGTGACTCTTTGTGCTTGGGAAAGTTATTTCCGATTCGCCCCTATTGACGGAATGGCAGAGATCCTTTTACGCTGGATGGAAGAGACACTCCAATTCTTACTTAGCAACCTCTCATGGAAACGCAAGCTAGGCAGAAAAGACAACTGTCTAGAAGTGGCTGCTTTACAGTCTTCTATCAAAATTCTCGAAAGATCAGGAGAAAAAATTCTGGCTGAAGAAATAAGATCTCAGTTGAAACAAATCAAAAATTCTACGTATTTAACTTCAACGACAGAGCCGTTAGATGCTGCTTTGCTAGGAGGTGAAAATTCGTACCAGAGATTCTTGACAGCTTTTAATAACCGGCATGACCAAGAAAAGGTTTCTCCAACAGTTAACGACTCAGTTGCCAAGTCAGACTTAACTGGTTCTTTCCCAAACGGTGATAGATATCAAGACCCGATGTCTTCAGCTCTTTTCCTACTTTCGGTACGTAAATCTTTAGTCCAAGAACTACATCCCTCTCATGGGGAGTCATCAATACTGCTCCACGAAGGTTTTGATTCAAACTGGATTGGGTCACCTATAGAAGTTGAAAGAGCTCCGATAGATGGAGGAGAAATAGGCTTAGCAATAAGATGGCATGGAGTTGCTCCTGCGCTTCTCTGGCAAGCAACAACAGAAACCGAATTCGTTCTGAGGGCTCCCATGCTTGATACAGGCTGGTCTACGAACCAACTCAAAGGAGAAACGCTCCTAGCGAAGCAAATGCTTCCAGAAACAGCAGTTTCCATAGTGGACCCTCAGGAAACTTCCAGAAGATCAAGTCATGATAATGGAGGCAAAGGCGGATCATTTAGATAAACACACTTGGGTAAATTACATGATGATGTAACCTCTAGATCGTGACTCATAAACTCAGAAAAGCAATTCGCAATAATGCCCCTACTCTTGAGTATGAGAAGTCATTATGGGCTGAAGGAAAAGAAATTATTGTTGGGATTGACGAAGTTGGCAAGGGAGCATGGGCAGGGCCTCTAACGGTCGGAGCTGCAATTGTCCCTAAAGATAAGAGACTTTATAGGATAAGAGATTCCAAACTCCTTAATGAAGAAGAAAGAGAGTTCCTATTCGGACCAACTTCTGAATGGTGCGTTGCGTGGGGGATAGGGCAGGCCAGTAATGACGAATGCGATAACTATGGGATGTCAACTGCTCAGAAAATTGCTGCGAGACGGGCAATTGAAAAACTTCCAATTAAACCAGACCATGCATTAATTGATGGCAACTGGGATTTTGTTGGGGGACTTATCGGCAAAAACAATGTCACTAAAATTGTTAAAGGAGACGCTAAATGCTTATCAATTGCGACGGCTTCCATTCTCGCGAAAGTAACAAGAGACCGGATCATGAGAGAACAAGGCAAGAAGCATTCCCTTTATTCATTCGCGAGCAACAAGGGGTACCCATGCCCCAAACACAAGAAAGCACTTGAAGCTCAAGGGCCATGTGAACTCCATAGGAAATCTTGGGCATTCATGGACCAAACACGTTTCCCGAGAGCACCGAAACCAATGAAAGACCCGATGCAGGGTTTACTATTCCAAAACTAAATCAACTTCTCTTAGAGGAAGCTTTAAATCGATTGTTGTATATCTCGTCATAAGTACGACGAAGCATGTACGATCATTTGCATGGGACAGCCCGTGACCGTAATACAAAAATCAGCCACAAAATCAGGTGTTTTGAGGTTTGAAATTAACAGAAGCATCACAGGAATGGATCATGAACGCTATTCGTATGGGGATGACATACTCGGCAATCGACCTCCCGACCAAATTGCAAAGTCAATATTCGACCTTGGTGGCGTTGAAAGAGTTCACATTAATAGCAATGTAATCACGTTAGATCTTGGCAAAGGAGGAGTGGATCCAGTTGAGATTATCAACTCAATTACCCAAATGTTCACGTTTTACTTGCCAGGGGTTGAAGTACCAAGTTTTGAATAACGCATAGAAGGATAGACTTAGGTACAGCTAAAAACCTTTTGGCGCAGCGATCAAAGGAGTCCAATGTCGATAGCAAGAATCACAGAAGTGATCTCATCATCAACAATTAGTTTTGATGACGCGATGAAAAAAGGCGTTGAGCGAGCGGCAAGGACCCTAGATAACGTCAATGGGGCTTGGGTGCAAGACCAAAAAGTTATCGTTGAGAATGGTTCGATCTCAGAATTTCAGGTAACTCTCAAAATCACCTTTGTCTTAAACGACTAATAGTGCACAGCTCAATAAGCCTTCATGTGCGTTTCTTTGAGCTTGACCCATACTCGCACGTAAATCATTCCGTATATGTCCAGTATTTTGAAGATGCTCGCGTTTCAGCTCTTTCTCAAATAGGGCAAAAAATAGATCTTCTTATCAGTCAAGATATCGCACTAGTAATTGCTGAAATCCAAACAAGATTTTTGGCTCCTGCAGTGTTAGGTGATGAACTCATAATTGAGAGTGGAATTTCGGAGATTAGAAGAGTATCGGCTACATGGTTGCAGCGGATTAGAAAAGGTCCTTCAACCATCGCAACACAAAAAACTAGGATCGGGTGCACTTCGTTAGCGGGCATACCCAAGAAATTTCCGGATGACTTGATTCGCTGTGCGCAAGAAATCCTAGTGCCCAACGAATGGCTTGACTAAAGTCCGGACTTATCTGCTTCTTGGATTGTCTGTGAACCCATCTGAACGAATCTCCCATTCCGGTCTCCAATGCTCTCACCTGCAGCATCTACTACCAATACTGCACCATTAGTGAAACTCGCCTCATCTGAAGCGAGATACAGAACAGCATTCGCTATGTCTTCAGGGCGTCCAGCCCTTTGCAGCGGATTGTTAGCGCCAATAATTGTTGAAGCCTTATCAAGATTTTGGTGATCCCCCGTGACTAGACGGGCTGTTAGGCCCGAGATTGTTCCTCCGGGAGCTATTACGTTTACTCGAATGCCGTGCCTGCCGAGTTCGGTCGCAACTGATTGCGATAGCCCAACAACAGCGTGTTTGGCTGCAGTGTATACATGAGGACCCAAGCCAGCTCGAACTCCTGCAGTAGAAGCAGTATTAATGATTGCTCCTGAACCTTGTTTCTGCATAACGCGCGCTGCATGTTTTATTCCGTAAAAGACACTGTTTAAGAGAACATCCATTGTTCTTAACCATCCATCTCCGTCAATCTCAGAAATTGGCCCCACAGAGCCGAGAATTCCAGCATTGTTGAACATGATGTCAAGTTTCCCGTAAGTTTCAATAGCGAAATCAACACAAGCTTCAATTTGGCTCTCATCAGCCACGTCAAGAGCAAATGATGTAGTGTTTCCTCCCAGCTCCTCGGCTAGAGAATTCGCCAGGTCACTTTGGATATCGGCTATAACGCATTTAGCTCCTTCTTCAATGAATTTTCGAACTGTCCCTTCACCAATACCACTGGCACCCCCCGTGATAATTGCTACTTTGCCCTCTAATCTTCCTACCATATGAACTCCTCAAGTATCTGTGACGAAATGTCTTATTTCTTGACCATAGCTGCAAGCGAAAAAATCTGCATCTTGTAAAGGTGGGTGATCTTAAGGAAAAACGGATAAATTATGCAGGTGTCAAATGAACTACGAATGATGACTATCCACGCTCACCCAGATGATGAATCATCTAAAGGTGCTGGGTCCGTTGCCTTATATTCAGACGCAGGTGTTAAAGCGACCCTTGTGTGTTGCACTGGCGGCGAAGAGGGGGATATCTTAAACCCAGCGATGGACTTGCCTGAAGTTCGCGAAAATATTGGGGATGTGCGACGTCAAGAACTTGCCAAAGCAGCGACAATAATCGGGTATGACCAAGTCCATTACTTAGAGTACAGGGATTCAGGGATGCCTGAATCTAAAGCAAATGAGAATCCTGATTGCTTTGCAAATGCCCCGTTAGGAGAAGCGGTTGAACGATTAGTTCGCATCATTAGAAATGATAAGCCACATGTCATAGTCACCTACCCCGATGACCAACAGGGTTATCAACATCCAGATCATTTAAAGGTTTTCGACATAAGCCTTCCAGCATGGGAAGCAGCCGGTGACCCGATGAAATTCCCCGAAAGCGGAGAACCATGGACCCCACTTAAGTTGTATTACACAACATGGAGTCGGGCTCGGATTGAGGCTCTACATGCTATGTTCAAGAAACTTGAATTAGAATCACCCTTCAATGATGCTTGGTTTGACCGCCCATCTCAAGATCACCGCATCACTACCAAAATAGATGTATCAGAATATTCGCAGAGGCGAACAGATGCGCTTCTCGCCCACGCAACACAAGTTGACCCAGATTCGCCTTTCTGGTTTGGTCTTCCATCAGAAAAGTCCACAGAAGCATACCCATGGGATGATTACATACTTGCGTTCAATAGAACAGGCCCTATCTCCAAAGAAAAGGACCTTTTTAAAGGTATCTCATGAGTGAATTTCTTTCAGAGGAGTGGCTTAGAGAACTTGAAGATTCAGGATCTGAACTACCCAAGGGAGAGATTTCAATTATCTCCCAATATGAAATCTCTGGGACAGGACAAGGAAAAATCCACTTCTACACGGTCATTGAGAACGGGCAATTTACCGAAGTTGCCGTGGGGAAACACAAAGACGCCGATTGTGGGATTTCAACTAATGCTGCTGAGGCATTCAAAATCCTTTCCGGAGAAAAGAAGGTCATGGAAGCGTTTATGCAGGGTGACCTTAAAGTCAAAGGCGACTATAAGCGTTACCTTCTAGAGTTCGACTCCATAAGAAAATCGGGACCCTGGAAGGAGATGTGCAAATCAATGGTTCTTGGTACCGACCAGCATTAGGTGAGTGTTCAAGAAGATCAAAGTTTGAATCAGGGAAACTAAATCCAATTAAAGAAATATTAAGCTGCGTCTAAGACATCTGCCAGGCGGCGACGTCCCTCTTTCAAAGCTTTACGAGAGGCAGCGATTCCGCGTCTAGCTGCTGCTCGCTCGGCATCGGTTAGTTCCCATTCAGGTCGCTTTGAGTGGATAAGGGATAGTTGCATTTCCATAGAATTAGTATTAACCAAGGGTGTGACATTTCATAAAGAGCTAGTCTTTGCGCTGTTCTTTGTCATAAGCTCAGTGACCCTAGTAACCTCTCTTTGGGAGAAAGAGAGGGAAGGTAATGGCTATTGAAAAAGTTGCTGTAATTGGTGGCGGAACGATGGGGTCAGGTATAGCCGAGGTCGCGGCAAAGTCTGGTTGCAACACCATCGTCGTAGAGATAGATGCTGGTTTAGCAGAATTAGCTCAGAAAAAATTGGAAACAAGTACAGAAAAAGCCGTAACCAGAGGGAAGATAAGTGAGGAGGATCGCGAAGGATTGCTCGGTCGACTTTCTTTTACTACTAGTTTCAAAGACCTAGAAGATAGAGATTTAGTAATTGAGGCAGTCGTAGAGTCCCCGTCGGTGAAAGCTGACGTTTTCTCAACGTTAGATGAGATCGTACAAGATAGCGCCATTTTAGCTTCAAACACGTCGTCAATTTCAATAGGCGAAATAGCGGATTCAACTGAGCGAGGAGAGAAAGTACTCGGAATGCATTTCTTTAACCCAGCGACAATCCAACCATTAGTTGAACTAATTTCTTCTGAGGAAACGTCTGAAGAAACACTTCAAATCGTTGAAACTTTTACTCGTGACGTAATGGGGAAACATCCGATTCGAACCATTGACCGTGCAGGCTTTGTTGTGAATCGTTTACTCGTGCCTTATCTTCTTCAAGCAATGCACATGTTTGATAGAGGTCAGGCCACGAAAGAAGATATCGACGCTGGAATGAAATTCGGTTGTGCTCATCCTCAAGGACCATTAGAACTGTCAGACCTCATTGGTTTAGACACCCTCCAATTAGTTGCTGAAGTTCTCTACGAAGAGTTCAAAGAACCTACCTATGCTCCACCTCCGATTCTTAAACGGATGGTGACTGCAGGCCACCTTGGTAGAAAGTCCGGTAAAGGGTTCTACACATATGAGTAGGTCGACGTATGGGTAATTATGCGATGACAGTCCCTCTGCCAAGAGGGCTAGATGATCAGGGAACTGGCTTTAGAGAGTTAGTTGACCTTGGATACAAGGAAGCATGGTCATCGGAGGCTAATGGAACTGATGCGTTTTCGCCATTGGTGTTGGGAGCAGTTCATGCTCCAGAACTCCGCTTGGGAACTGCAATTGTTCCCGCCTATACAAGAGGTCCAGCACTTCTAGTCCAATCTGTAGCGACCATGGCAGCGATAGCACCTGGACGTTTCGCATTGGGAGTTGGATCCTCATCTAATGTAATCGTTGAATCTTGGAATGGAATTCCGTTCGTTGACCCATACAAAAAAACCCGCGATGTTGTCCGATTTTTAAAGCAAGCGTTAACGGGTGAAAAGGTAAGCGTTGATTTTGAGACATTGCAAGTTAAAGGATTCAGATTAGGCATGGAACCTCCCTCCGCTCCAGTCCCGATTCTTGTAGCTGCTTTACGTGAAGGGATGCTTCGCCTAGCCGGACGTGAAGGGGATGGGGCGATTATCAACTGGCTTTCCGCTGAAGACGTTAAGACTGTGTCAGGAATAGTCCATGAGCAAGGACCTGAAAAAGAAATCGTTGCAAGAATCTTTGTATGCCCAAATCCAGATACGGAAACCGTTCGAGCGCAAGCTAAACGCGCTATCGCAGCGTACCTTAACGTTCCTGTCTACAGGGCTTTCCATGAATGGCTAGGACGAACAGAGGTCCTAAAAGAACATTGGAGAAAGTGGGACGAAGGTGATAGAGCAGGCTCTCTTGAAGCGATGCCAGATAGCGTCGTAGATGAGTTGATAGTTCATGGAACCCCAGAAGAGTGCCGAAACCATATAGATAAGTATTTAGACAATGGGGTCACGACTGCAGCGCTAATGGTTATGCCATTTGGAGGCATTGATCCTAACCAAGCAATAAAAGATTTAGCACCTAGATAACGGCTTTATCAAGCACAGGTTGCCAAAGTAACTACAGATGAGAAAAGCTATGCAAAGGCAATGTCTTCAAGCTATGTTAAATTAAGAGGCGGATATGAAAAATTCTGAATATGTAGAACAAGCACTAGCTCTGATTGACACTCATCTATCCAGTGTGCAGAGTCGTGAAGTTCTCTCCGGTTCAGAAGTAAGTGACTTGTTATTGGACATCCGGTTATTGCTCATGCAATTTGAGTCATTAGAGGAACCAGCAGCCGCTAGAAGTTGACCACTTTATCTATCGAATTGCCCTTATTAGCTTTGTAAAAAGTAGTCCAACAAGCGCTCCAGCAATAACATCGGAGGCGTGATGGGCCCGAACGTGGATTCTGCTCGTGGCAACGATCGCTGCCAAAGTCCTATAGGCAGGAGCTGATGCGCTTCCTTCTGAAAGTATCGAGGCCGCAAGAACTGCTGAACTGGCGTGACCACTGGGGAAACTAGAGGTAAGTGGCTGGCGTATCTTGTGAGGGTGGCTGCTAGAGCCAACTTCTGGACGGTTACGTCGGAAAATCCTTTTAATACCCTGATTAACAATGAGCGATTCAGCCCCTAAAACAAGTGCAAGGCGCATCACAGAACCTCTGCGAGAGGGGGTATTGACTCTCCGAGCTAGATTCAGTGCGTGCCAGATCAAACTAAAGTCCCCTGCGGCAGAAGCAGCGTAGAATAATTTATTTATTGATTCGGAAGAGCGGAGATATTCCCAGCCAGTGTCAATAGCCTGATCAAAGTCATCTACGGCACTTGGTAAAGAGAGATTTATTGGTTCACCCATTTTATTCCTCTGCAAATATCATCTGTTTACTAATAGATGATTCTTCCATCCTATCTCCTTGATAGGCGCCTTCCTGATTGAACATTCCTCGTTTCCAACGGTTCGGAGTTAAGATGAGCCCTCTTGGGTAATCTTCAAACATCCACCGAGCAAAGTTTTTTCTTGTCCAATTGCTCATTCCAGCAAATTTAAGAGCTAATTCAGTTGTCTCGGGCCGTATGAGTAAAGATTGTAATCTCTCAGCGAAACGGTGATCGTGCCCTAACGTTACTGCTATAGAATTCTTGTAAATGTGCTGCGCCTTGTGACTCTCAAAGGGGCCGGATTGAATGATTGAGGCAGCAGCTAGCCTTCCTGTATGGAGGGCTTGGGCTATACCTTCTCCGGTCATGGGGTCTGCGACACCCATGGCATCACCAACAAAAATAACTCGTCCTTTTGAGGGTTCAAGGTTTTTCATTCTTGTCGGGATTGGCCAAGCTTTGTGTGTGCCTTCCGGAACAGCGCCTTCTCCTAGGACACTTCGGATTCTTGGACGATTTAATATATCTCGCCATAGTCTTCCCATTTCTTGGATGCGGTGGGAATGATCGCGTAAGATCCCAAATCCAAAATTTGCTCTTTGACCAGGGAGAGGAAAAAGCCAGACATAGCCAGGTAACAAATCTGGCTCAAACCAGACGGTTAGATGCTGAGCGTCTGAACCCGTATTGGAGAAATATTGTCGGAAGGCATGCCAGTCACCTCGATATCCCTTGATTCCTCCTCCAACAGCTTTGCGCACGCTAGACCACATGCCATCGGCAGCAATTACATATCGCCCATGTAACGTTCTGCCATTAGTTGTAGTAATAGAAACATAGTCCTCATGTTGGGTAATTCCTGAGAAACTAACTGGAGTTTCAAGGTGAACTCCAGATGACTCAGCTAGTTTCAGAAGTTCCACATCTAGTTCCAAACGAGGCACTACAGCGGCGAATTGTCCTTGTTTATCGGGGAGGGGGAGTTGAGTGCGTCTTCCTTTGGGAGAGAATAGAACTGCGTCTGTGATGGTATTCCAATTCGAAATAGTGTCTGTCACCAGTCCTATTTCTTCCAAAATCCTTAATGCTTCAGCGGTTAGTCCATCGCCGCAACACTTATCTCTAGGGAATTCAGATTTGTCTAATAAAGTAACTCGCAATCCATTTTTGGCCAGATCGATAGCAGAGGCAGAGCCAGCTGGACCTCCCCCGATAACAATCACATCGGAAATCGTATTATTGCGCGTCATGAAATTATCGTATCGGTTGCGTTCAGGGAGCGCTCATTGATTGGGTTATTCTAAGGGGTTGGTTCCGGTGTCGGTTCCGGTGTTGGTTCAGGGGTTGGTTCCGGTGTTGGTTCCGGAACAGATTCAGGCGTAACTGCTTCAGAAGCTTCAGATTCTTCACTGTCGCCTTCGGAATTGATAGCTATCACGGTAAAGATGTAGCTCGTATCATTTGACAATCCATCAACAGTACAAGTCAGTTCAGGTGGAACAGTTGAACAAGTCGCACCATCAGGATCAGCGGTAACGATGTATTCTTCAATTGGGAAATAGTCCGTTATATCAAAATCACCTTCAGGTTCGGGAATACCCCATGACACAATTGCTTGACCATCCCCTGCAATAGCTACTACTTCTACAGGTGGCTCAGGTGGTCTCGGGTATGTTGGCTCTCCGTCACAGTCAATACCATTTTCGGGCTGATATCGCGCTGTGAATTCGTCAAATTCTTCAGAAGAGTCTGGATAAATTCGAATTCGAGTAGTTTCAACAATTTCGCATTCTTCTAACATCTTAAACATTTGATGGTCAACATCAACTTGGGCGTAGTTAGTTGAGTAAAGGCTTACGGTTACAGAAGTATGAGTCCAAGTAGGCCAAATAAGAATCGGGTACGGAGAAATGTTTCTGACGCGGACATCAGGTGATGGCCAGGAGATCGTGGACTCAATTCCCTTTCGCCCAGCAAAATCGGTGTATCTAGAAAACCAAATCGTGTGTGGAAAATAAGCGTCTATTTCTAAGCCTCCGTAAAAGGACGCTTGGAAGAACGTAGTAGCGAATTGTGAAATACCTCCACCGACATCTTTAGTCAACTCGCCATTGACAATGACTCCTGCTTCTACAAACCCTTTTGCCTCTGTACGTTCACCAACAGTGTTGTTTAGAGACAGGGATTCACCTGGCTTAATTATTTTTCCCTGCATGAGTTTTGCAAAGCGTTGGATGTTAGCCACTCTGCTAGCACAGCAAGGGTGGTGTGTGGTTGCTTGGGAGATAAGTTCCTTTACGCCATAGGCGCTTAGCAGTTCGTCAGTTCCATCAGAGAAGTCAATCAAATCAAGATTTACCTGACTTTGGTTACTCTCAATCGCTTGAACCATCGAAAGGGGGGAGTCACTAGAACAACATGCCTTTGCGGTCAGGTTAGTTATCTTCAACTCCCCATCCTCAACTCTTAACTGAGGGTCTTCATCACTATCGGCTACCACTCCACCTAGTTCTCGAGCTATAGCCTCCGCAATTAAAGATTCATCAAATGCGTAGATAGGACTACCGTCCATCAAACGAAATGACATCCAGCTTCTTAAATCATCTGGTGAAAAAGTGTGAGTTCTGTTACCGACAGAGACTTCCAAACCAGATGCAGTCAAGTTATTCATCGCATCAGCAAAACTCTGTGCTTCCACATCAGATATTGAGGGTGGGATTTCAATTGCTTGAGCATTAACCTCAATAGGGTTTTTCCCGGCGCTTGCAGCTGCTAAAACATCGTATCGAATTGTTTCAAGGTCAAATGCCTTCGCAGGGATCCCAGAAATAGCGACCACTTCTCCATCAGAAACTGTCCATTTAGGTTCAATTGGGTCTGGTTGCTGGGCGGTAACTAGATCCATAAATTCTTCAGACATACCGGAGCGCAAATACACAACCACCTTTGACTGTCTGGAGGAGAACAAACTTTTAGCCCATCTGAAAGGTTCGGTTATAAAGCTTCCACCTCCGACGTTAAGAACTTCTTCTGCTGTGGCTAGGGCATCTAATTCAATCCCAACAACACCGGCAAGAGTTTCTATTTTTCCATCCATAGTGCTGATCAAAACTGGTGTTGAAGCATAATTAGAAGAAATACTGTTTAACACGACAGCTAAATCGGTAGGGGTGAGACCTTCAACGCTTATTCCCGAAACAGTAACATTTCTTGCTACTTTCCCTTCGTGCCTTGCATCATCTATAGCCCAAGTTGCGACTATTAGGGAAATAACAACAATAAAGAAACCTATGCATGGATAAACCAAAGATCTAGAAGCCAATGACGGAAGGTACGATCTAAGCCCTGGTTTAGCTCGTTTAGGCCTATTCCTTTGTGATGATTTCTGAGAGTTCACGGTTCTCGTAGAGTACAGGACGCTTGTGACTCGGTGTGGTCACGAGAGACATCCCTTATTCTAGGATCTTAGAAAAGTCGCAGAATCGTGGATTCCATCCCTCTAAGTTCCTCGTAATCAACTTCGATAGTTGAGATTTCTCGGTCTTTAGCTAGCACTTTTGCTTGAGGGGTTATTTGTTGTGCCGCAAAGATTCCTCGGACAGGTCGGAGTTTGGGGTCACGATTTAGAAAATCTAGATATCGAGTCAATTGTTCCACACCATCAATGCCGCCTCTTCGCTTAATTTCAATAGCAACCGCTTGGCCATCTTTGTCGCGGCAGAGCAAATCAACCGGGCCGATATCGGTGAAGTATTCCCGCCGTGTTAGTGTGAGTCCATCTTCTAGACTTTGAGGATTCTCAGCGAGAAGTTCTTGTAGGTGTGATTCAACTCCATCCTTGTGCAACCCCGGATCATCTCCGAGTTCGTACGAAGTATCTAAAAAAATTTCTTCTATCTCGATTCTGAGTTTCTCACCTTTGGGGTTTGTGATGAGCCATTCACTTTCTTCTTCAGTCACGCGGTTCGGGGCGTTCATCCACATTAAAGGTTTGTACGCACCTCCATCAGCGTGAATTGCGATGCACCCATCAGCTTTGCTCATGATTAGTCTTTTCGCTGAAGGAAGATAGGCATTTAGTCGCCCTTCGTAACTGACCGAACACTGAACTAATATAAGACGCATTCTGGGACTTTAGCGGAAAATCTAGTTCAAAATGGTCAGTACCGAGGTAATCAACTCTTTTCTACAGATAAGTAAGTCTGGAAGATAAGTGTCACTTTGATTGTACTTAAGGGGCGAACCATCTAGCCGTGACGCATGTAGGCCATGAGCAACTGCTACCGCAACAGGAGCGCAACTATCCCACTCATATTGCCCACCTGTATGAGCGTAAATCTCAGCATCGCCTCGAACGACCGCCATTGCTTTGGCTCCAGCAGAACCCATATAGATCAGGTCGGCAGATAATTCATTGGCAAGTAATTCAGCTGCGGGACCCGGTCGAGTTCTACTACAAATAACCCGAATTTGATCAATGTCATCTTGGAGAGATATCTTGGCGTTGCTACAGAAAGTCGTTTTGAGACTAGGTAGGGCAACAGCACCAACTGTGGGCTGCTGATTCTCAACTAATGCCACATGGACCGCCCAATCATCTCTATCACCTTCTGAAAATTCACGTGTTCCATCTAGTGGGTCAATGATCCATACCCGTCCAGCATCAAGTCTTGCTAGGTCGTCCACCTGTTCCTCTGAAAGAATCGCATCATCTGGGAAAGTATCGTTCAAAAATGCGCACAATAATTTATGGGATTGAGCGTCTCCAATTTCGCCGATGCGTTTTGACGGAAGATTCGCATCTTTCGCTTCCTGTCGCAAAGTCATTAGAAGCTCACCTGCTAGAGTCGCAGCACGCTTAGCGAGCATGTGGTCAGAAGCTTCAGCCATCATCTACCTTTCCCAGCAAACATGTGTCAAGACTACCAATTAACATGGTAACTCTTCGTTCTGTAGTTCTTCTTTCCGTTGCCATTGGTATTCTAGAATGAATGAACTATGAGGTAACACACCTAGACGCTTTGGAATCAGAGGCCATATATGTCATGAGGGAAGTTAAAGCTGAATTTGAACGCCCAGTCTTACTGTGTTCTGGCGGGAAAGATTCATTGGTCATGGTTCACATTGCACAAAAAGCATTTTCACCATGTAAATTACCTTTCCCGATTATGCACATTGACACGGGGCTGAATTTCCCAGAAGTCATAGATTTCAGGGACAAGTTAGAAGAAAAATTCAACTGCCGACTCCTTGTTGCTAGTGTCCAAGAATCCATAGATAAAGGACGGATCAAAGAAGAGGTCGGACCCACTGCATCAAGAAACAGATTGCAAATCGTTACCCTGCTTGATGCAATTGGAGAGAATCGGTTTGATGCAGTTTTTGGTGGGGCTAGACGCGATGAAGAAAAGTCACGAGCGAAAGAACGATTCTTCTCATTTCGTGACGAATTCGGTCAGTGGGACCCGAAAGCCCAAAGGCCTGAGTTGTGGAATCTCTACAATGGTAAACACCGACAGGGAGAGCACTTCAGAATCTTCCCTATCTCGAATTGGACTGAACTCGATGTCTGGCGTTATGTGGAAAGAGAAAACATTGAACTCCCACCTATTTACTATGCGCATAAAAGAAAAGTATTTGAACGAGATGGAATGCTATTGGCCGCTGATCATGTCCAACACAGTTCAGAAGAAGAAATCTTTTCAGCAATGGTGCGTTACCGGACGTTAGGTGACGCAAATATTACTGGAGCAGTTTTAAGTGCCGCCACCAGTATTGAGCAAATCATCAATGAAGTTTCCAGTACCAGACTGACAGAACGTGGTGCCACACGAGCAGATGATCGAGTTTCTGATGCAGCAATGGAAGATAGAAAAGTTGAAGGGTACTTCTAATGGAGTTACTTCGATTTGCCACAGCAGGTTCAGTTGATGACGGGAAATCAACGTTGATAGGAAGACTTCTCTTTGACTCTAAATCTGTTTTCGAAGATCAAATAGAAGCAGTAGAAAGAACCTCAGAACAAATGGGGGCAGATTACACGAACTTAGCTCTCCTCACAGATGGTTTAAGAGCGGAACGAGAGCAGGGGATTACTATTGATGTCGCATATCGGTATTTTGCGACCCCGAAAAGAAAATTTATCGTTGCTGACACTCCTGGGCATACCCAATACACAAGGAATATGGTTACAGGCGCTTCAACAGCGGACTTAGCGTTGATCCTTGTTGATGTACGAAAAGGAATCACTGAACAAACGAAAAGACATGCTTTTATTTCTACTTTGCTAGGTATCCCTCATTTGGTCTTATGCATAAACAAAATGGATTTAGTTGGGTATGAGAAAGAGGCATTTGACAGCATCCGGTCGGAGTTTGCAGATTTTGCAGCGAAACTTCAAATACATGACTTGGTAGTCATTCCGATTTCTGCACTTCATGGGGATAATGTCGTGGATCGTTCTCTCAACATGCAATGGTACGGGGGAGCATCTTTGCTGCATCACTTAGAAGAAGTGCATATCGGGTCAGATAGAAATTTGATTGACCCAAGGTTCCCAATTCAATATGTGTTGCGACCTCAAAGGGATGATTATCACGATTATCGAGGATATGCAGGAACTGTTGCGAGCGGGAGTTTCCGAATCGGAGATGAAGTACTTATTCTGCCATCAGGATTTTCATCAACGATCGTTGAGATAAACGGTCCTCAGGGCCCTTTGCAAGAGGCGTATCCTCCCTTATCGGTTGCTATGCGTTTCTCAGAAGAATACGACATATCAAGAGGTGACATGATTTGCCGCTCAGGGAATCAACCAAAAGTCGCTCAGGGAGTAGATGCCATGATTTGCTGGTTCACGCCAGACTCTTTCTTGGAGTCAAAAAGGAAATTAGTAATAAAACATTCCACAAATTCAACACGATGTTTAGTGGAGGAACTCATTTATCGTCTGGACATAAATACTCTCCACCGGGAAGAATTAGTTGATCGGTTAACGATGAACGAAATAGGGCGGGTGAAACTACGAACGATGAAACCTTTGATGTTTGACGCTTACAAAGAGAATAGGTCAACAGGAGCATTTATTCTTATAGACGAGAATACTCACGATACTGTAGGAGCCGGAATGATTTTAGGCTCAACGGATTAGTCCAATGTCAGAACATTCGTCACATCAAGAAAACCAAAATATCAGTTGGCAATCTTCAAATATTTCCCGGCAAGAGCGTTGGGAACTCCTTGGTCTATCAGGAATGACTATCTGGTTGACGGGCCTGTCAGGTTCGGGAAAATCAACCATTGCCTTCGCGCTTGAGAATGTCCTGATTTCTCAACATAGGGCTGCGTGTGTTCTAGATGGCGACAATCTCCGTTATGGGATAAACGAAGATTTAGGGTTTTCGGCTAGTGACCGGATAGAAAACAATCGAAGAACGGCACAAATATCATTACTCATAGCAAATGCTGGATTGATCGTGATCGTTCCCAAGATTAGCCCTTTCCAAACGGGCAGAGAGCACGCCCGAAACATTCATACTGAAGCCGAGATCCCTTTCTATGAGGTGTTTATTGACACACCAATAGAGGTTTGCGAATCTCGAGATCCGAAAGGGCTCTATAAGAAGGCGCGGAAAGGACTCATTAAAGGATTTACCGGAATAGACGACCCATATGAACCCCCTGAGAATCCTGATCTTGTTATCAGAAGCGAGCAAGGTCAACTCCCAGACCATGTCATGGAACTAATGAAACTGATTGAAGGACTCTAGCTTCTAGTTGCCCTTTTTCTTTCGGAGTTTCTTTGAATACTGGTCAAGTTTTTTCCGTTGATTCTCGCTCAAACTATTCATCCCTGACTCAGCTACTTGGTCAAGGATTGAGTCAATTTCTTGTTCAGCACTTTCATCACGTATTTCAGTGACGGATTTAAGATGCCTTCTTCTCTGGGTCTTTCTCGGAGAGCGTCTTGACCGTTGAGGCGATGTGCCAGTGATTAAGGCAGGTAATCTAACTTTTGGCACCCAATGTAATTCACTGGCATACCCGAAAGACCGAAAACCGATCAGTGCAGTAGCAGCAACAGATAGGAGCATAATTGCGCGGGCGCCAGACCTTACGGAAATAGCGTTCAAAATATCTAAGCCAAATATGACGCTAACAATTATCCATGCCCGTACTCCAGGCCAGAACCTCGCAGTAGGGTATTGCGCTGCGAAAGCAATGAGAACACCTAGTTCCACATACCTGAGTCCATACATTAATTCAATTGATGTGTTACTCAGACCATAGAGAAATACCCCAACTCCAGGGATGATAGTTAATGATAGGAGGAAGAACATAAAAGGTCGGCGCCCCATGAGGTTCTCTAACTGATTCCCAAGGAGGTACAAGATGAAAAAAAGAAAAATAGTCCAGATATCTGGTTGGTTAACCAGTGGCCAAGTAATTAATCGCCATATTTCCCCTTCTTGTACTTTGTCTGTGTCTAAGAGGATTTGTAGGCTGAATTCGTGTTTTCTTCCTTCAAAGGCCCATATTAAAGCTGATAGAATTCCTAATGAAAGAAGAGCGATTGTTGTAGTGACTTCAATTTGCCCTACACGAAACCATGGTTCATTTCCTCGTGCCCAAGGGCTTGAGTAAGAATAACGATCTGGCATGCTCTTAAACTAGCCCTTCAAACACCTAATTTGGCAATCCGCATTAACGATTCGCTTGAGCGCGTTCAATAGCGCGTCCCTTAGCAGCTTCAGTGAAATTATCAGACAATGGCTCTAAGGAGATTTTTTCAGAGGATCTGTGTTCCAGAGACCAAGTAAGAAGCGCATCTGCGAGGATTGGGTTTTTGGGAAGAAGGGGCCCGTGTAAATATGTTCCTATTACCCGTTGCTGAACTGCTCCTTCAACACCACTTGTACCATTATTCCCGAACCCCTTAACAACATTTCCGAGAGGGCGGGCATCAGGTCCAAGGTTTGTCTGTCCAATGTGATTCTCGTATCCAACTACCGTGAAATTATTATCCCCGATCTTGGCATCTAGGACGACGTCGCCGATGAGTCTTTCCTCTCCAGCTACTGTTTCTAAATCAAGAATGCTGACGCCAGGCAGGTTATTTCCATTGGCATCTGTATAGCCGTGTCCTGCTAGTTGGATTCCCCCGCATACCCAAAGAAAGGCAACGCCGTCTTTTGCAGCGGACCTGATCCCTTCAGCTTTTTTCGTGAGGTCCGCGGCAATAATATTTTGGTCTCTGTCTTGACCCCCGCCTAAGTAGCACAAATCAAAGTCGTCAGGAGAGAAATCTTCCCCTATTCCGATTGGGGTGATAGTTGCAGAGTGCCCTCGCCATTCAAGGCGTTTAATAAGAACATTTATATTTCCTCTATCTCCATAAATATTCATATTTTCTGGATAAAGGTGACAGATCCTGACAGTGGTCATAGACCCTCTTTCCAGAATTCGTGTGTTAAGCCTCGGCTCACCAATTCAGCCCGAAGGTCTAACATTGCTGTATAAGAAGGTAGAACAAAGATGGAACTATCAGGAGGTGTTTCAGTAAGTAGGCAATCAATTAGGTCAGAGATTTTGTCTTTGACGGTGATTTTCTCTGGGTCGTAACCTCCGTACATAAACCGCAGAGCTAAATCGTATGCTCTTTCACCTCCGACATGTAGAGATTCAATTTTATGAAAAATCTTTTCGTAATCAACATCCCAAATCCAACTTACATCTCTTCCATCAGCTATTCGATCATTGAGTAGGACGGATAAATGGATTCGTTCGGGGTGAAGTAGCAAAGTCTCAAGATTGGAATTGGCTCCTGCTGGGTTTTTAGCAAGAAGAAGCGTTAGTTTTTTATCCTTTAACTGAATAGTTTCCGTTCTGCCAAATGCAGCATTTACAGAAGCGATAGCGATGCGTGCCGTTTCGGTTTGAATGTCTAGTTGTTTCGCTGCAGCGAATGCTGCCAAAACGTTATAGACGTTATGTAGACCGGGAAGCTTCGCTTCTATTGGTTCTTCCCCTGTTCGTGAAAGGATCTTGAACTTGATGTTTTCAACTCCTCTTAATTCAATTTCAGTTGCTTCAAAATCTAGGTCTGGTCGAGACAGCCCGCATTGTATGCACTGCCAGTTACCCATGTGGCTTATCGTGACTTGTGAATATTGAAGTTGGTTATTGCACCTTGGGCATTGCGAAGAATCAGCTGCATGCGGGATTGACTCAAGTGCATAATCTGTTTCTCCTAGGCCAAAGAAAATTAAATTTGGATGACATAATGATGCAAATACGAGGGAAGGGTCATCAGCATTAATCAATAAGTTCGTTGAAGCGGGAAGCTTGTCAATCATTGACTTCCAGCTTTCTCTAATTGTTTCTAACTCGCCGTATCTATCTAATTGGTCTCGGAATAAATTCATCAGAATGATAGTATCCGCCCCTATTTCCGCAACGATTTCAGGGAGAACGCCTTCGTCAACTTCGAAAACACCTAGTTTCTGGCTTGAAGATTTTTTTAGTAATGCAGTAGCTATTCCACTTTTTAGATTCGCACCAGCTGCATTTGAGACACTAGATATTTGTGCTTTAGTAGTGATATTGCTGAGGATTCTAGTTGTAGAGGTTTTCCCATTAGTAGCTGAAATCACAATTCGCCCATCGGAAAGTCCGGCTGCCATTCTTGGAACCGCTTTGGGATCAAGTTTCAACAGCGCTAGTCCCGGAGCGGAGGTTCCTCCTCCTTGCCTAAGCAGAGGAGAAAGGAAAGCTATAGCTTTTGCTATGAACCGAGCTAAGTGACGCATAGAGCGATATTACCTGCCTTAAGTGTACGAATTGAGGTCACTCAACGGTTAGTCAGAATTAGTTTGATCGCAGCTTGTGTTTTTTATAGATCCATCAGACCAAATGGTTCCGCATTTTTCTGTGCGTCGGTCAACCAAACCTTCTATAGACGCCCCAGTGAGATTCGCTGAGTTTAGGTTAGTCCCTATCATCACCGCAGCGCTAAGGTCAGCTTGTGTTAAATCCGCATGAGTTAGATTTGTCTCAAAAAACACTGCGCCAGGTGCGCGGGTTTGAGTGAGTGTCGCAGCAGACAGATTCGCATGAGCGAGTGAAGCTCCACCAAGGTCAGCGCCAGTTAGTTTTGCTCCTACTAAAAGAGCTCCATCAAGAATTGCTCCGCTTAGATTCGCCCCTCTTAGGTTAACGCCGGGAGCAATTACTGCTGATAAGTCCTGTCCAGAGAGATCAGCTCCGCTGCAATCAGCATTTACTTCAAGGATACAAGTGTCATCTGATGTAGTTCCGTTATTTTGGGTATCTTCGTTGCTCTCTGCCTCAGAAGAGTTATTAGCGTTTGGTTCGGAATTTCCGCCATCGGAGCTGCCACCGCCACATGCACCAAGCATGATGAAACATAAGACAGCTAGGATGCCCATTGCTTGCAAAATAGACTGATTCGCTCCCTTGAAGGTAGATCTTCTTTTAGTATTCGAATTCATATATTTCCCCATCAATTTCTACGGTGATGCCGGTAGCTCCTGATACTGCAGTAGCGTTCGTTCCATTGTTTTCTACGGTGAAGGTCAAACCATCCTCAGAAATTTTCGCCGATCCATCTCCGGAAGTATTGATGAAGGTTTCTCCGAACTCGTAGTAAATATCGTTTAATCCGGATACTCCTGTAGTCGGGTCATATTCAAGTCTTTGACCATCAATTTCTACAATCACCGAACCATCATCTTCGATGATCGTCGTACTCATGAGATTGCCTTCTATCGTCCAGGTGCCAAGAGTGTTTGTTTCTTTGTTCCATTCGGCGCGCCCGATGGCGTTATTGGCAGCTTCAGAGTCATTCCATTCTATGTTCAGCTCGGTGTCACTCTCAGATACGTCAGCAGCACTATCAATTGGTTTACCCGAACTGTTTAGATCAATGATGGTTCCATCCTTGAGGGTGATGATGTAGTCTCCATTTTCTGTTCGTTCACTTGTCTGCGTATTCCCATCAGCATCTACAAATGATGAAGTGTTCACAATGGGGTTGTACTCATAGACGTCACCGTTTGAATTCGTAAGGACTTCATTCCCATCTTGGTCTATTCGTAAGATCTCAATTGTTCCAGAAGGGTCGACAATAGTGGTTTGTTGAGTGTCCGCATCATACCTGAGCGAGGATCCATCGCTTCCAGTCGTGACATATGATCCATCTTCGGAGAAAACTGTATTCTCAACGTACCCATCTGGGTGAGTGATCTTCTCTGTTGTTCCTTCGGGAGAAGTCACTGAAGTCCAACCGTCACTAGAAACCTCTGTTCTTCGCCCTTCGGCATCAAATGTAACAACAGTTGTTACTCCGTATGGGTCTTGATACGTCTCGGACCGATCTTCACGGACTACAAGACTTGATCCGTCAGCGTATGTGACGACAAGATCTCCTTCAGGGTTTAAAGTTCCGAGATCTCTGCTTCCATCGGGATAGGTCACAGCAAATGAACCATCTGGGTCTTCCCTTCGTATTGTCCCATCACTAGAAGTCTCTGTTCTAACTCCTGATTCTGGGTCAATTATGATTTCAACACTGAAACCAGAGGGGTCCGAAAAACTTTCTCGACCATTCTCATAAACGGTGTAGCTGCTACCATCGTCGAATTGGGTGACCCAGCCGGCGGTAGCGCCTTCCCCTATGGCGACTGTTTTAGATGTCTCACCGTATGGGTTTGTGTATTTGGATGTCCCGTCAGCAAATTCAATATAAGTTGAACCATCAGAGAACCGTTCAACCAGTGATCCATCTTCCATGAATTCTTCTTCATACCATGAACCATCTGGCCAGGTGATACGGATACTGCCATCAGGGTTTTGTATTTCTACCATCCCATCATCGAAGGTAAGGACAATAGCGCCGTCATCACGAATCGCTTCTTGCGGCGGAGCCCACGTATCTGTGTTCCCATTCTCGTCTATGAATGTGTGCGTTCCATCTTCACACCAAGTCCAGATCTCGCCGTTATCGTATTCTTCGGTCGTGCAACCTGTTGCCTCGTTGAAGGTAACTGTGGGCGCTGTCCACGTATCAGTATTTCCATCTGGGTCAGTCCACGAACCTGAGCCATCGTCACACCAAGTCGATTTTGAGCCGTCTCCATAGATTTCGGTCCCACAACCCGTTGACTCGTCATATATGTAAGTGCTGGTATTCCCAAATTCGTCAGTCCAACTATTTGAACCATCATCGCACCATGTTGATGAACCATCAGAATAATCCTGCGTATAACAACCAGTATCAGGGTCATATTCTGTGGACCCCCAAGTATCCGTTTCACCATCTGCGCTTATGTATGACCCTGATCCATCATCGCAATAGGTATCTTTCCCCCCATCTGAATAGAACGTTTCGTTACAACCTGTTTGCGAGTTGTATGTACCTCTAGTGCCATCAGCATCTTCCCAGCTTGAATCTCCATTCGGACACCACATGTTTGACCAGTCGTCATAAATTTCGATAGTGCAACCAGTTTCAGGGTCAACGTTTATCTCTGGAGCAGCCCACGTTTCGGTATTGCCGTCTGCGTCAGTCCATGAACTAAAACCGTCTTCGCAATAAACACTTGTTGAGCCATCAGCGAAAGAATCCGACCAACAACCAGTTCCTTCATCGTATGCCGAAACGTTTACGCCCCCGTCTTCATCCTCCCAGTAAGAGGTTCCGTCCTCACACCAAGTTTCAGAAAACCCATTGTAGGTCTGGGTGGTACAGCCACTTTCTTCGTCATAGACAGATGGCGACCATACTTCGGTCACACCGGTGATTGGATCGAACCATGAACCTGACCCATCATCACAAGATTCATATATCGCTCCGTCTTCAAAGGCTTCTACCCAGCATCCTGTCGCTTCGTTGTACTCTCCCGCAGGTTCATAATTTGATTCATCCCATTCTTCGTAGCACCACCCGTAGTCTTCTTCGGATTCCCAGATACCGCCACGTTCCAAACAGGTCGCTTCATCTCGAGCATCCCAAGCTTCACCCGAATCTTCAAAGCACCAGCCCCAGTCACCTTCAGAGGCCCAAGTCCCGCCACGTTCGATGCAGGTAATTTCATCAGGCGCTGACCAGATGGAACCATCATCCTCCCATGGTTCGTAACACCAGCCCCAGTCACCTTCGGATTCCCATTCGCCGCCACGTTCTAAACAAGTCGCTTCATCAGGCGCTGACCAGATAGAACCATCATCTTCAGGGATCCATTCTTCGTAGCACCACCCGTAGTCTTCTTCGGATTCCCAGATACCGCCACGTTCCAAACAGGTCGCTTCATCAGGCGCTGACCAGATAGAACCATCATCTTCCCAGCCGCCACCGTCACCCCAGTCGCAATTGGCTCCATCCCAGATGCCACCTTCCTCAGTGCACCTACTGCCATCATCTTCCCAGCCGCCGCCGTCACCCCAGTCGCAATTGGCTCCATCCCAGATGCCACCTTCCTCAGTGCACCAACTGCCATCATCTTCCCAGCCGCCGCCGTCACCCCAGTCGCAATTGGCTCCATCCCAGATGCCACCTTCCTCGAGACACCATGACTCATCATCTCCGGAAGTCCCATCTTGTAGTGCATACGCTGGCGTGGCGATTGAGAAAGAAAGAACTCCGAGAAGGGCAATGAATAAAGTAAACTTTCGTAATGGTTTCATTGACGACTCCATAAGGCATTGCAAATATCGATATCTAGGTGATGCAATAGGTAACACTATATTATGTAAAGAAAATTTTGGCTAAATGGATGCTTTGCTATCTTTCGAGGGGTTTATATTTGATTCGAGTTGGTTGAGCAGTTCCTCCACCTTCTTTTCTAAGGAAGGATTCGTATTCACTGAAATTTCCTTCGAACCATCGAACTTGAGAATCACCTTCAAAGGCGAGGACATGTGTAGCAACCCGATCAAGAAACCAGCGGTCGTGACTTATAATCACAGCGCATCCAGCGAAATCTTCAAGACCGCCTTCTAAAGCCCTGAGAGTATCTACATCTAAATCGTTTGTTGGTTCGTCAAGTAAGAGAACGTTTGCACCGCTCTTTAAAACTTTTGCCAGATGCACTCGGTTTCTTTCACCCCCTGAAAGATCTCCAACGAGTTTCTGCTGGTCAGAACCTCGGAAATTAAAGGACGCCGTGTACGCCCTTCCATGCACTTCTCGCCCTCCGATAACGAGGTTATCTGAGCTCCCTGTTATCTCTTCATACACTGTTTTTGAAGGATTAAGGGACTCCCTTGATTGGTCAACATAACCTAAATCAACAGATGGACCGATCATAATTTTTCCTCCATCAGGCTCTTCATCTCCTGTTAAGAGACGAAAAAGAGTTGTTTTGCCTGCTCCATTCGCACCGACGATCCCAACGATGCCAGCTTTAGGTAGTGAGAAAGAAAGGTCCTCAATCAGTAATCTGTCACCAAATCCTTTTGAAAGTTCATCAACCTCAATAACAAGATCACCAAGCCTTTGATCAACTGGAATATTTATTTGCAGTTCCGTATTGCCACGATCATCGGATTTTGATTCGGCTAGCAACTTATCGTAGGCGGCCAATCGGGCCTTACCCTTAGCTTGTCGAGCTTTGGGAGCCATCCGAACCCATTCAAGTTCTCTAGCTAAAGTCCTTTGCCTAGCTTGATCTCTTCCCTTTTCATCCGACAACCGTTTTTCTTTCTGTTCAAGCCAGCTAGAATAATTCCCTTCATAAGGGAAACCTTTGCCCCGGTCAAGTTCTAAAATCCATTCAGCTACATTGTCAAGGAAATACCTATCGTGTGTTATCGCAACAACGGTTCCCGTGTAATCATTCAAAAATCTTTCCAACCAAGCGACTGACTCAGCATCAAGATGGTTTGTAGGTTCATCCAGTAGAAGCAAATCAGGTTTAGATAACAACAATTTGCATAGCGCCACTCTACGAGTTTCTCCTCCGGAAAGATTTGAGACATCAGCGTCGCTAGGTGGCAGGCGAAGAGCGTCCATTGCGATATCTACCATTCTTTGGAGGTCCCAGGCTCCCGCAGCTTCTATTTTGTCTTCAAGGTCAGCTTGTTCAGCACCTAATTTTTCAAAATCTGCATCCGGATCTGACCAGGCTGATAAGACCTTGTCATATTTTTCAAGCAAAGTAGCAGTCTCGCCAACCCCATCCATAACATTCCCGTGCACAGTTTTGGACGTGTCGAGAATAGGTTCCTGAGCAAGGTACCCGACGGTAAAAGGCGGGGTCAGGCGGGCTTCACCCGAATAGCCATCATCTAAACCAGCCATTATCTTCAACAATGATGATTTCCCTGCCCCATTCATCCCCAGTACACCGATTTTTGCTCCGGGGAAGAAAGAAAGGCTGATGTCTTTCAAGACTTCGCGATCAGGCGGGTAGAAGCGCGAGCATTTTTGCATCGTAAATATGTATTCTGCAGGCACCTTCAGAGACTATCTTCCTTAGAACTAATTACAGGTCAATTGAAAGATATGTCGGAATCGTAATTGGGTCCTATGATCGGAGGATGTTCAAAGCGGTCTTATTTGATTTCGGGGGAGTGATAACCACAAGCCCTTTCGAAGCATTTGCAGCATATGAGAAGGAAATTTCTTTACCAGACGGGATTATCCGAGAAATCAACAGCTCAAACCCAAATTCTAACGCATGGGCAAAATTTGAAAGAAACCAAGTGCAAAGAGGCGAATTTGAGAAACTATTTGAAGCTGAGGCAGCAGCACTCGGCTATAAGATTGATGCTGATCGTGTGCTCAAGTGCCTTGAAACTACGATACGACCCAAAATGGTTCAATTGGTTAAAGAACTTAGCAACGAATATGTGGTAGCGATCCTAACAAATAACTTAAAAGAGAATATTGGTGAACGCGACCAGCAGGAAACTGAATCAACTGCTCACATCTCCAGTGTCGCAGATTATGTTCATAGCATTATTGAATCTTCTAAGCTTGGGGTCAGAAAGCCTGAACCTTTGTTCTACGAGATTGCATGCGAAACATTGGGTATGGATCCGGAAGAATGCGTATTTCTCGACGACTTAGGCATCAACCTAAAGCCCGCTAAAGAAATGGGAATGACAACCATTAAGGTCATCAATGAGCAACAGGCCATTGATGACCTACGTATCGTTCTAAGAGCCAATGGATAGGTGAGGTAAAGTTAGCAAATGAGGATAGTTACATGGAATGTGAATTCGTTAAAGGCAAGAATGCCTCGAGTGGTTGAATGGGTTGAAATGATGAACCCTGATGTTTTGTGCATGCAAGAAACAAAACTCGCTGACGACGCGTTCCCCATACAAACCTTTAAGGAAATGGGATACCAAAGCGTCCACCATGGGCAGGGAAGGTGGAATGGAGTAGCAATCCTTAGTCGAGTCGGACTGGAAGACCCATTGTCAGGTTTTGATGATGGAGGAGAGCCAGATCAAGATGCGAGGATCATTTGGGCGACCTGTGGGGGAGTTCGTGTTGCTAGCGCGTATATCCCCAACGGGCGAGAGATAGGACATGAGCATTACCAGTACAAACTCGAGTGGCTAAGTCGTTTACGTGAGCACCTTGAACAGAATCACATGAAAGAAGAAAAGATAGCTGTAGTCGGCGATTTTAATGTCGCACCTGAGGACCGTGATGTCTGGGATATCGCTGCGTTTGAGGGGGCAACCCATGTTAGCTCTCCGGAGCGTGAAGCTTTCAGCAATATCCTTGATTGGGGGTTAACTGACACCATGAGGGACAGTTACCCGGATTCAGAAGGCCTATACACTTTCTGGGACTACCGACAGGGCAGTTTCTACAAACGACATGGAATGCGAATTGATTTCATTCTATCCACCGACTCGCTAATGGATAAACTAGAAACCGTGATGGTAGATAGGAATGCACGCAAGGGAGAGAAGCCTTCCGATCACGCTCCACTATTAGCAGATTTCAATTTATAAATATCGGGCTGATCGTACTCAGACCTTATCCGCTAGTTCCTCCCCGCTAGGAAGTGTTCCTGTGGGAGCAATTATAGTGAGTTGGTCATCAGCCAGCAGTTCGGTTTCAGGGTCAGCTCTTAACACCTTCCCATCTCTGCGAATAGCTTCGATATGAAGGCCCGGGTCCAAATTAATTTCACCAAGTTTTTTTCCTATCAATGAACCTATGGCTGTTTCAGAAAGCAAAGGGTATTGTCCGATCTCTAACCCTGGGAGAAGAGCCTGTTTAACTTCCGCTTCGTGCGCAGCATCAGCAGCAACTGCTGATCCATCATCATGGAGGTAGGCTGCCAGTTCTCCGGCAAGCCTGAGAGCCCTTCCAGGTTTTGATGAAGTTCCAGCAAGGAAGAATAAGGCATTAACCCGTTCGCCTCTTCCTCCCCATTCTGCAGGAATAACTATTCCGTTTTCGCTTCTGACTATGACAAGATGATCGTCTTCTGAGTTGTCAAAGAAAGCTACCGGAGTGGCCGTGGGGTGGGTATCCGACGGTTGGATCCAAAGAGAACCTGTTTCTAGAAAACATTCGTTTACCTCTTCTGCATCTATACCTATTCGGTTTCCTAGAACTTGAGAAGCTCGGGTGGCAGCAAGGTCGATTTCTCCCTCAACTGGAACTGAAATTACTGCAGCTCTAGCGATTAGCCCGGCGTAATCATCTTCTGAACGGAGTCCGTGGCTTTGCATAGCAGCGGAAATTTCTCGGTCTATGCTCGTATCTGCCGCTTGACCAAGACGTTCGAAGATGTGGTGGATCGCTCCAGCTGAATGCGCAGATTTATCCCGCCCAAAGTAGTAAAACCATATGAGAGTAAGTCCGATAACGGCCGCAATGAGAATCAACGGGAGGGGGCCTAACTTTATGATGAGGTAAATAGCAACACCGATCCCGAAAATCTGTAAATAAGGAAAGAAAGGAGAACGAAACCCAGGTGCATACGAAGCAATTCGAGCGAAACGGAGAATAATCACAGCTGCATTCACTAACGCAAGGGTTAGAAGAACAAAAGCGCTTGCAAGCTTAGCTATGGCACCAGCACCGAATGCAATCACGATTACTGCCATACCAGTTCCGGTGAGGAGGATCCCCCAAAATGGTGTCCCGAAACGGCTCATGGATAGGAAAGTGCTACTCATCAATCCGTCTCGACTCATGGCCATTGGGTATCTAGCGGCTGCAAGAATTCCAGCATTCGCTGCTGAAGCAAAAGCAGCTAAAGCAGCAGCGATAACAAACCCTGCTCCAACTGCGGGCATAAATGCTTCAGCGGCTGTATGGATGGGAGCGAGATCGTTGTATAACTGGCTTGATGGCACAAGGGCAACAGCTACAAGAACTCCTAGGGTGTAAACAGTGGTGCTAACTATAAGTGAAAGAATCATCCCTAATGGAATATTCCTAGATGGGTCTTCAATTTCCTCAGCTACGCTTGCGACTTTTGTGAGTCCCCCGTAACTCACGAATACGAGACCAATAGCTGAAACCAGCCCGCTTGTTCCATGAGTGAAGAAAGGGTCTAGTTCTCCGCTTCCCCCGCCTACTTTCGGGAGGCCGGTAATCAGGTACCAACCCATTACTGCTAAGAGAAAGGCAACCAAAGCCATTTGTACTGAAGCGCTGGTTTTGGAACCGACGATGTTCAAAAGTGTAAAAAAAGCAATAAGGCAAACAGCAGTCAATTTCCCAGGTAAGTCAACAATAAGAGTTAGGTAAGCGCTCATTCCCACCAGAGCAAAAGCATCTTTCATTACGAGCGAAAGCCAAGTCGCTACACCTGTCACAGTTCCTCCTACAGGTCCAAGCGCTCTTGCTAGAAAGTAGTATGACCCTCCTGCACGAGGCATAGCAGTAGAGAGTTCGGCAACGCTAAACATTGCTGGGATAGCGAGAATTCCTGCTATAAGGTATGCAAGAACAGCGCTAGGTCCTGATTTTGCTGCTGCGAAACTAGGAAGAAGAAAAAGACCAGAACTAACCATAGCTCCGGTACTCAAAACGAATACATGTCGAAGACCGAGGGATCTTTTCAGATCCGAAGAGGATGAGTCCTTACCGGCCATGCGAAATGATAGCAATTGAGCGGTTGGAACTAAAGTTTAAGAGGATTATTCCTCCGATATAAGCGCTAGAATTTGATCTCCAAAGCGGTCAGTTATTAACGGACTTAGACCAGATATTGATTTAAGTTGTTTTCTAGAATCCGGCATTTCAATCGCTAACCTTTCAAGTACCTCATCAGAGAAAACACTGTTGGGAGAGATGTCGTTGACCTTGGCAATACTTGCACGAAGTTTTGTAAGCGCTTCCAATTTATTAGTCAATGGGGGTTCTACAGAATTGGGAATAGTTTCCTCTCGCCATTTGGAACGGAATTCGCGAATTTTTTTAGCTAGGTCTTTCTTTGCACGCATTCGACTAATTGGTGGAGGAGCTGTAACAACGCTAGAGATTTCCTTCAGGAAAATAGAAGGTTTTCTTTCACGTTGAATCCCGAAACGACGTTTTCTGGCCCATGAGAGATGAAGTTGGCGTTCGGCCCTGGTTAAAGCAACATACATCAGGCGTCTCTCTTCGTCTTGTTGTGCTTCGTTGATAGCATGAGCGATCGGTGTAAGGCCTTCTTCTATTCCACTAACATGAACCACTCTCCATTCAAGTCCTTTCGCAGCATGAAAAGTTAGAATACGTACGGCATTTTCATTCTCATCGGTGCTCGTTGTTTGAGAGTCTGTGTGAACACGAAAAGGTATTCCTTTCTCTGTGAAAGCATTTACGATTGAAGTTATCTGTCCATGAGTTCTCACAAGAACGGCCTGATTTTTCCATTCACCCGACCCAGATTCGATGTCCATAACTTTTCCAGCGATGCTCTTAGCCTCAGTAAACTCATCGCTTTCAGATCGTACTGTCGGAAGAGGTCCACTTGGTTTATTGGCAATCAACGGAACTTGACTAGGGAGGAGGAGAGATGCCGTTGAAAGAATTTCTGGTGTTGATCGGAAGTTTTGACTGAGATGGATTGTTTCTGAACCAGGAAAATAAACTCCAAAATCGTTTAGGTAAGATGAATCAGCGCCATTCCATGAGTAAATGGCTTGATTAGGGTCACCCACTACAGTCAAAGAACTCTTTGTCCCGAGCCAAGAACGAAGAAGGGCGAACTGTAATGGGTTCACGTCTTGGAACTCATCAACAAACAAATCTTGAAATTTCCAATGTCTAGCAGCAGCGTATTTAGTGTCTTCTGAGAGAAATTGGATAGCTAATTCAAGGATGTCATCAAAGTCAATACAATTTTTTTGTCGCTTTGCATTCACGAACTTGCGGTAATACTCGCTGACAATTGAGTGTTGTACGGTATCTCTCCTGTTTGTTTTCTCAGCTGTAGCAAGATAATCGGTTGGTGCAATTCTTTGTGCCGTGCACCAATTGATTTCATTAAGAATGAAAGAGCGTTCTATCGCAGTGAAACTATTTGGAAGTAGCGAAAAAAAGAATTTTTCACGGTTCGGAAGAAGCTTCGGTTCAACGGTGATATGAAGGTCACTCCACCTAGCTTGAAGCTGAGCGTAGGCTATCGAGTGGAATGTGCCAACGGTTACAAGGTTCCCTAAACCTAATTCGTTTAGCCGTGTCTGAAGTTCTAATGCTGCTCGCTTGCTGAAGGTAAGGCAGAGACTGTGCTGAGCGTCTATTCGCAGGGCTTTGGCCTGATAGGCGATGCGTCTAGTGAGAACCCGTGTTTTGCCAGTTCCCGCTCCGGCGAGGATTCTCAGCCGCTGGGCATCCGAGCGCACTGCTGAGAATTGATCCGCTGTTAAATTTTTTTCAAGATCTTCCACGGAGAGAGGTTACCCTCTAGAGTCGCAATCCACCTAGTAAAAACATTGAGACTGCGATATAGCCTGAATCAGATATTGGGCTAGCGTTATCTCATGGCTTTCCCGATGAAACTACTAAATGATGGTGAAAACGTTATTCTTGATCTCCGCCCTCATTGGGGAAGAATGGTTGGATCTGGGCTAGCTCTCGTAGCCACCTTGGTCATTTGGATCTGGGCAGCTACCACAACGGACGTGCGAATACTAGAAATAGCTATGCCTTTAATAACCGTGTACGCATTTCTAAGGAGTTTGCGATCTTATTTGCATTGGGTTAACGAGAGTTTCACATTAACAACCGAAAGAGTTATCCATCGGACCGGAGTATTCCAAAAAATTAGCTTTGAGATCCCGCTAACACGAGTAAACACGGTTTCAGCACAGCAATCATGGATGGGTCGGTTGGTAGCATCTGGTCAAGTTTCCATTGAATACTCAGGAGATCAAACCAGAAGAGAGTTTCAACAATTCCCCCAACCAACACTTATACAGAAAGAAATAAATCATGTCATTGAAACTCTCCGAAGGAATTGAATCAATGAAAATGTTCAGAGTTTGAATTAACTTACAAAACCCGAGAAACTAGCGGGGATATTATTAGAAGGAGATAGTTGATGGGCCCATTACACGGTAAAAGAATAATTGAAATCGCAGGAATAGGTCCGGGTCCTTTCTGCGCCATGATTTTAGCAGACCTTGGAGCAGAGGTAATCAGAGTCGACAGAGTCTCAGCTGTACCTGAAGAATTTCCTGAAACCCCAAGCATGGACCTTCTTAACCGCGGGCGCGACTCAATAGCACTTGATCTAAAAAAAGAAATGGGAAAGGAAACAGTCCTCAGACTCGTTGAGGATTCTGATGCACTAATTGAAGGATTTCGACCGGGGGTCGCTGAACGTCTAGGGATCGGTCCAGATGATTGCCTGAAACTAAACCCTAAATTAATTTACGGAAGAATGACGGGTTGGGGTCAGTACGGGAGCTACTCAACTATGGCAGGCCATGATATTAATTACATAGCATTATCAGGAGTTCTGGGACTTATAGGGCGTGAAGATCAAGGACCGGTACCTCCAGTGAACCTGATCGGAGATTTTGGAGGAGGTGGAATGTTGCTCGCTCTAGGTGTCTGCGCTGCACTTGTTGAAACAGCCCAAAGCGGGAAAGGACAAGTAATTGATGCTGCTATGACCGATGGGTCTGCGTTGTTAGCGACAATGGTCCACTCCTTTGCAGCTATGGGAATCTGGGGGAAACGTGGAACTAACATGCTGGACACCGGAGCCCCTTTCTACGACGTTTACCAATGTGCAGATGGGGAATTCATATCATTGGGTTCCATAGAACCCCAGTTCTATTCGGAATTGCTTCGAATAACAGAGCTAGATCAAGAAGAAACTCCTAAGCAAATGGATCGCGAACAATGGGCAGCAATGAAAGAAACAATAGCGCAGAAAGTCCGTATGAAGACTAGAGACGAATGGGTGGCGCTAATGGAGGGCACTGATGTATGTTTCGCTCCCGTGCTGTCAACACAGGAAGCCTACAATCACCCTCATAATCAAGAACGGGAAACATTCGTAGAGGTTGCAGGAGTGATGCAGCCTGCTCCAGCGCCACGATTTAGTAGAACTCCGGGGAAGATATCTTCCCCGCCGCCGCACCCAGGTCAACAAACAGAACAGGTCCTTTCGCGACTAGGATTTTCAAGGGAAGAAATTACTTCACTTAAAGACGAAAATATTATTAGATAATTTAAATCCATCTGTGATGGAGAAGAATTTCCGTGTTGGTGTACCTTGACTCTCCATAGCATCGAATTTCCTGCCATTATTAATATATGACAGTAGTAAAAATAAATGCAATAACAGTCCCACCAGAACTAGGGGAGGAAGTAGCGAAACGTTTCGCTGCCAGGGCAGGAGCAGTTGATGATGCTGAAGGCTTTGAAGGGTTTGAACTCTTCAAACCCGAGGACGACAGAAATCAGTGGCTAGTGGTTACTCGATGGAATGACGAAGCTTCTTTCGAAAAGTGGCGGAATTCAGGGCAGGCTGCTCACGCTCATCGCTCAACTTCCGAAGAAGCCCAAAAACCTTTAGGTTTGTCTGCAGAACTCTGGCACTATAGCGTCTCGGTCGTATCAGAAGGTCAGAATTAGGTGTTATTTGGAGCTGCGCTCCGAGATGCACATACAACGTTTGCTTTTGTTCTTATCTTCACAAATGCAATCATTGGTATTTGGGGGCTCCTTCTAGATAGAGAAGTCATTCGCAAATCAAAACTATTCTGGTTCTGTACTGCAATAGCGCAGTCCCTTATCTTCGTTCAGGCAACTTTAGGAGTGCTGTTACAAACATCAGATGACTTAGAACCCAAAGACTTCCATTACTTGTACGGGTTCTCAATGATTATCGCCGTTGCTCTTTTATATGGTTACAGAACCCCTATAGGGAAGCACAAATTTATGCTTTACAGCCTTGGTAGCTTCTTCATTATGGGACTTGGTATTAGAGCAATGTTTCTAGGAACTTAAAACGAGGTTACAAAAACCACGCATGGGCAGTTCAAATGGCAAACTAGCATTATGAGTAAATGCGTACTGGTTACGGGTGGAGCGGGATACATCGGGAGCCATACTGTTCTTGCATTGCTTGAGAACGGTAACGAAGTGATCGTTATAGATAACTTCTCCAACTCGTCCCCAAAGTCGATAGATGGCATAGAACGAATCTGTGGGAAACGCCCAACATTAATACAAGCAGACGTAAGAGATTCTTTAGCTTTAGAAAGCGCATTTACAAACCATGATATCGCAGCTGTTTTTCATTTCGCTGGGCTTAAATCTGTTGAAGAGTCTGTTCAAAATCCAGAACTCTATTATGACGAGAATATTGGAGCGGCTTTAAATGTAATTGACCAAATGCGAATCGCTGATGTCAAAACCCTTATTTTTTCATCTTCAGCGACGGTTTATGAACCCAGTGAAGCTCCTCCATATGCTGAGGATTCCTTAACTGGTCCAAAGAACCCTTACGGGCAAACAAAACTACTCATTGAACAGATACTCACTGATCTTGCAGGTATGAATCCGGAATGGAGAATAGGTCTTCTTCGATATTTCAATCCTGTCGGCGCACATTCCTCGGGCTCAATCGGAGAAGCACCTTCGGGGGAACCGAATAATTTAATGCCATTGCTGATGCAAGTGGGGGTAGGGAAAGTAGAGAAACTCTCTATTTTTGGCAATGATTATGAAACCCCTGATGGGACATGTGTTAGGGACTTCATCCATGTGGTGGACCTCGCAAGAGGCCACATAGCGGCATTACGGTTTTTGGAAAATGCTAATGGAGCTCATATTTGGAATTTAGGTACAGGAGTTGGAACATCAGTAATGGAATTAATACAGCGTGTTGAAAGTGCCACCGGCATGACTATCCCTACAGAGGTCGTATCAAGAAGGCAAGGGGATTCACCGATAGCGTTAGCTAATCCTTCAAAGGCGTTTAACGATTTAAATTGGCGACCCGAGTACTCTATAGAGAATATGTGTATTGATCATTGGAACTGGCAGTGCCTTCACCCCGACGGGTACTAATATCCTAGGACTTTCTCAAGGTAGTTATTTGAGAAGTGGCCATCTGGATCTAAGCGCTTACGAATTCGCAAGAATTTATCCCATTCTGGATATAAATTAGGAAGATCTTCTGATGACAAGTTATGTACTTTGCCCCAGTGAGGTCGGCCATTATATTCGCGCATCAGATTTTCAACCTGGCTGAAAAATATGCTGGAATCTGCATCTTTGTAAACATGTACAGCTATGAATCCAGTTTCTCTTCCAAACGCAGGGGATAATGGGATGTCATCAGACCCTAACGACCGAACCTCAATCGGGAATGTCAATGGCCTGTTAAGAGTTTCAGTGATCTTGCGTACTTTATTGAAAGCTTCAAGAAGATACTCCCTTGGAACCGCATATTCCATTTCAACGAATTTAACTCGCCGTTTAGAACAGAAGATCTCATAGCTTGGAGCGATTCGAATATTCCTTTCACCAACATTTAGCACTCTATTAAAAGTGCCGGGAGCGTATTTCGGAAAATATTTCCAATATCGATTAAGACATCCAAAGGCAGTATTTCTAAGAATTTCGTCGTTTAGGAATCGGACGATCCCACCTTTTTTCGAAACAGGGTTGAGGGTACGGTTGTTTATCTTTAGTTCCGCAATCTCGGTATGGGGATACCAGTAGAACTCAACAAAATCGGATTTCGTATCTTCATCATCGAAACGTTCCAAGACTGCATCAAGAGCTGTGGTCAGTTCAACTCCTTCTAGGAAGAAAGCTTCTACGCATTGCAGCGTTATGGAAGTGACTACCCCAAACGCACCGAGACTAACTCTAGCGGACTCTAGAATCTCAGGATCTTGGAATTTAGACGTACTAATAATTGATCCATCTCCTGTAACAATCCGCAACCCAATTACAGCGGCACTGATAGAGGAATAACGACTTCCAGTTCCATGGGTTCCTGTTGATATTGCTCCAGCTAAGGTTTGTGAATCGATGTCTCCAAGATTCGGTAATGCCAATCCGAGATTCGCTAATTCAACGTTTAATTTTGAAAGCGTTATACCGGCGCCTACGGTTACTTGCAAAAGTTCTTTATCCACATGAAGAATTTGATTGAACGAATCAAGCGGAACTAGCAATCCATCCGTAACACAAATTGGGCTGAAGCTATGACTAGACCCAACCGGACGTATTCTCCAGCGATTCGCTACGCCAATGCCGACAAGAGAAATAATTTCATCCTCTGATGATGGCGAAATGATCCTTTTGGGAGTCGCCGACTGGTTACCACTCCAATTAACCCATTTTTTATTCAAACTAAACTCCGCACGTAAAGGTCTCCATCAAGTCCTGTGAGTTCACCAGTCTCGCAGATCAATCGGCCATTCTTCAACGACCTGACCATCTTCCACGCAAAGCATTTTAGGGTGCTTAGCGATTGTGGGATCAACATGCGATGGTTTCATAAGAACAGTCTCACCGATATTCCAAACCACAGATTCTTCTTTTTTCACGGGGAACAACGTTGTATGTTCATCCGAACAAATTCCCACTACCCCCTCTTCGATAGAAGGCTTCCCATAATCCATTCCTATTGCTTTCACCCCGGCATTTGTGACAGCCCAACGTTTCTTCTTATCAACGGAGATGATTCTTGATAGAACTGAAAGGCTTTCTTTGAAAGGCAGACCTACCTGTGCGTAACGAGTATCCATGAAAAGGTACGATCCAGCTTGAATTTCTGTCGCATATGTGTTGACGTCAAATGTGCCAGTTCCACCTGCTGATATAATCTCACCTCCTACTATTGAGTGGGCCTCTCTGAGTATCTCCATGGCTTCGCTAACCTTTTGGGTTCGTTCTTTTCTATCGGAGGTAAACATGAGGTGTCCCTCATAGCCCATAACGCCGCGAATGGTTAATCCGTATCTCCTAGCGAGAGAAACTATTTCTTCCACTTCGGAAAGGTCGCAGCCGCATCTCGGGAGTCCGACATTGATATCTATCAGAACTTCTCTAATTCCTCCTTCAGCAGCGGCAATGACTGTCATAGCGGAGTCAACAGCAACAGTGACCCTGGCTCCATCGGATACTAATGACCCTAGTCGGGAAGCATCAAGAGTTTCGTTGGCGAGAAGAAGGTCTTCTTTGTGGCCAGCCTTTACCATTCCTTCAACTTCACGAATAGTGGCGCAGCAAAAGGACTTATGTCCAGCTTCTTTAAGAATCCCAGCAATTGCAGAGGATTTGAACGCCTTTACATGCGGTCGAAGGGTAGAACCTGGACGACAAGCCGACATGATCTCAAGGTTGCTGTAAAAGGTTTTTAGATCAACTATTAAAGCCGGAGTAGTAATGTCTTCTAATTGCCGCACGAGGAGACCCTACATAGGATCACATAGCTGCCGCAATACCAAGCTTGTTGAAACCTTTCTTTTCGTAATTATCTCGGAACATTTCTCTGAGCTTTTTTGCCTGCCGGTCGTAATCTTCTGGATTGTTCCAAGTGCTTTTGGGGTTCAATATTTCGTTTGGAACATCAGAACAACTTATAGGCATTCGTAGATTAAGAATCGGTTCAGTTTCCAGCTCAGCATCATCGAATTCACCCGCTAGAGCAGCATTCAAAAGAGCTCGTGTATGCTTTAGCGACATTCGCTTCCCAGTACCATAGGGGCCACCGGTCCAGCCCGTATTCAAGAGAATGCATCGAGTGTCGTGTTCCCCCATTCGTTTCGCTAGTAACCCAGCATATACATGAGGTTTTTGTGACATGAATGGATCTCCGAAACAAGCAGAGAAAGTGGCTTGAGGTTCCGTGACACCCACTTCGGTTCCAGCAAGTTTAGAAGTAAAACCTGTTACGAAATGATACATAACCTCATCTGAGTTCAGGATAGATACTGGAGGGAGAACTCCAAAAGCATCTGCAGTGAGTAAAACAATCGTTTTAGGGTGAGGTCCTTTAGCGCCAGAAGCCACTCCAGGGTTGCATGTCAGAGGATAAGCAAAGCGAGTGTTCTCTGTACGTGAACCATCTGAAAGGTCAAACTCTTGCGGATCAGTATCTACAATCTCCTTTTCTGAAAGTTTGGGAACATTTTCAATAAGGGTCCCTTTCATGCTTAAAGCCGCAGCTATTACCGGTTCAGCTTCTTTGTCAAGGTCAATTAACTTGGCGTAGCAACCATCCTCAAAATTAGACACGCCTGTATCAGTCCAGACATGCTCATCATCTCCGATAAGGAGACGGTCAGGGTCTGCGGAAAGAGTTGTTTTCCCTGTTCCAGAAAGACCGAAAAGTATGGCGCTGTCATTGCTAGATCCAATATTTGCAGAGCAGTGCATAGAGAGCTGACCTTTATCAGGAAGAACAAAATTCATTACCGTGAACATCGTCTTCTTGTTAACGCCGCAGTAGTCCGCTGGACCTATCACGAGAGCAACGCGGGTGCTAATGTCCATGATCACTGCCCGGTTTGATTTTGTTCCATCTCGTTCAGGGTCAGCGATAAAAGAAGGGACATTCAAGATCGTCCATCCAGTTTCGACACGATCGCTATCATCGCGCACGTTCTTTGGGAACATGATGTTGCAGAAATACGCGTGGGTTGCGTACTCTCCGATGAATCTGTAGGGCTCAGCAAATTTAGGGTCCCAACCACAGAAAACATCAGTAACATACAAATCCCCTTGTTTATCATTCAGATATTCAACAGCTCTTACAAGCAGTTGATCAAATGCGTCTGGGTCAAATTTCGAGAAACCGTCCTTCCACCAAATAGTTTCCTCTACATCTGCTCTCGCTACAGCAAATGTGTCGGTAACCGGTCTTCCGGTACATGAAGGATCACTGTAGTAGACGAGAGGTCCATCAACTCCGAGAGATGTTGAGTAAGCTTTTTGTTGGTTGGTATCACCGTCAAGACTTATTCGCCCCCGATCATTTTTTATCGCAGCATGAAAGAGTTCATCTTGAGATAAGCCATAATGCAAAGTTACGTTGTCGATACCAAATTGAGTTTTTAAAGCTTCTGAAATGCCATGCGGGGGGTGATCTGCCATTGTGATTTGACCTTTTGTAAGACGCTATTGGAGGAAATCCGGAGTACCCATATCTACCTCCGACCCTAAGCTTAGATTTGTTGCCATACCACACTCATCTAATTCAAATATGACTCTTTGGCCTTGACGAAGCATTCGAAATATTGACCCTTCAAGAGCATTTGGAGATAGCTCGTACTCAATGAAATCTCGTTCAGACATCACTACACCATCTCTAGTCCCTGGGTCATAAGATTTTATTACTCCCTGCAAGGTAACTCCTCAAATCATTGGGTATACAAACAATAACTGACTTCAACCGGGAGATGCGAACCGTGATAGCTTTTGCGATTTTTAATGAAAAAGCCCAAAATTGTAATGATGTCGTCGTTAAAGCCAAGTAATTAGTACCATCAACAACCGTGGGACAAATTGATATTCTCTCCGTTGAACAAGTTAAGGAAGTGATACTGGCTTTTAACGAGTCGCTTTCACTGCATTGCGAAAGCCTTAATGCACTTAATGTATATCCCGTTCCAGATGGTGACACTGGAACCAACATGTCATTTACGCTTCACTCAGTTGTCAAAGAAATAGAGGAATCAGAGAACACTCCAAGCGCTCAATGGGATGCGATACGTCACGGAAGCTTGATGGGGGCGCGTGGGAATTCTGGTGTGATACTGTCTCAGATTTTAAGAGGATTAGCCGATAGTCTTTCCGGAGAAGAAGCAATCAATTCAAAAGCACTGACTACTGCATTCAGTCACGCCTCAAAGGCAGCATATGGCTCTGTGCTTAAACCTGTGGAAGGTACAATCCTGACAGTATCTCGAGAAATTGCTGAAAGGGCAGAGGAACTATCTAAAGAGAATCTGCCTTTAGCGGACTTCCTTAAAGAACTTGCTGAAGAGGGAGAACGTTCTCTTAGCAGAACCCCTGACCTCCTGCCCGTGCTTCGCGACGCAGGTGTGGTAGATGCTGGAGGAGCGGGATATCTATTGTTGATACAGTCCTTTCTTTTCATCGTTGATGGAACCCCAATTGAACCGCCTATGCAAGCGACAGCAAGGATAGAAAACATAAAGAAGTCTCATGTTGGTGGAAACCAAGGAGAAGAGGATGTGAGCGAACTTAGATACGAGGTTATGTTTTTCTTAGATGCAGATGACTCAAAGATAGAAAACTTCAAAACAGGCTGGTCTGAGATAGGCGATTCAATTGTCATCGTGGGTGGGGATGGAATCTGGAACTGCCACATCCATACAAATGACATTGGTGCGGCAGTGGAAACAGGAATTAATGTAGGAAGACCTTATCAGATTCGCGTAACTGATCTACATGAAGAATTATTCCATAATGAAGATCACATAGAAATTGGTGGTGAGAGCGAAATCACTTTGCCGAACCCCGAAACAGAAACTTCAGCAGTGATAGCAGTCGTAGCAGGAGAAGGGGTGCAGAAAATATTTGCTTCAATGGGAGTGCATGCGATAGTCCGTGGGGGGCAGTCTATGAACCCTTCGGTTAGAGATCTCCTTGATGCTGTTCAGCAAGTGAACGCTGATGAAATAATTATTCTCCCAAATAACAAAAATATTATTCCAGTCTCCGAGCAAGTAAATGATCAGGTAGAGAAGAATGTGAGCGTCGTTCCCACTAGGACGATCCCTGAAGGTTTCTCCTCGCTGCTAGCTTTTGACCCCAAAGTAGACTCTTCAATCAACGCAAAGTCCATGACGGCGGTAGCAGCAGCGGTTGTGACTGGAGAGGTGACACAAGCTGTTCGGGATAGTGAAACAGATGCAGGAACAGTAAGTGAAGGAGACTGGATAGGTCTAGATCGTTCAGGAGTGATTGTTTTTTCAGAGTCACTTATCACGACAACTCAAAAATTGCTTGAAAACTTAGTTACAGAAGACCATGAAATCGTCACAATTATCGCTGGAGAAGGAAGTTCTGACGAGGCAACAACCGCAATCGAAAAATGGTTAGAGACGCATTCTCCTCAACTAGAAGTTGAGGTACATCATGGGGGCCAACCCCTGTACCCCTACTATTTAGGAATTGAATAAGCAGGCATGCATGGCAGAGTTGATTGGAACAACTGCCTTAGGGAAAAGTTCTCGCGCATCAAGGACAAATTGGCCTGTTCAAACAAGTACACAAAATGACTGATGACTCATCACCACTAACTTTAGAGGATTTATCCGAACTGCCGGTGACTAGATTGAAAGGAGTCGGTCCTAAAAAAGAAAAATCACTTATTTCAATAGATATTGGATCTGTTCTAGATATTCTCACCCATTATCCTAGGCGGTATATCGACCGGACGAAAGAAGCGAAAATAGGATCTCTTGAAGTAGGGGAAGAGGGCATGGTGCTTGTTGAGATCTTAGACGTTCAGAAGCGAAGAACCCGTAACAAGAGGCAGATGGTTTCAGCAACCGTTTCAGATGGAACCGGGAATCTATCGCTGACTTTTTTTAATCAACCTTGGCGAGAGAGACAACTCACATTAGGTAGAGAGGTGATTATTTTCGGCAAACTTGAGCGATTCCGCGGGCGAAATAGCATGGTTAACCCAGTTGTTGATTTGATCGGGGATAAAACGGGAAGGTTCGTCCCTGTGTATCCCCAATCAGGTAAAGCAGGATTGACCACCTGGGAATTCGCGAATTGGGTTAATGATGCTTTGGAGAAATCTAAAGTTAGAGGATTTGCGGAGCCTTTACCACAACCAATAAGAAAGAAATACGGACTGATAAGTAGAGACGTTGCATTTAGAAAGATTCACAATCCAGATGAGATGTCCGATATGCAGAAAGCGAGAAAGCGACTTGTTTTCGATGAGCTTTTCCGAATTCAACTTCTACTCATAGCTAGAAAACTTCGACTGGAATCTTCGGTAGAAGGCATTGGTCATGATTTCACAGGCGATTACGTTGCGAAACTATTTAGCTCATTACCCTTTGAACCGACGAATGCTCAGAAGAGAGTCATTGATGAAATCCTTAGCGACCTGCGCTCCTCAAGTCCAATGCATAGACTTTTGCAAGGAGACGTTGGGTCCGGGAAAACACTTGTAGCTGTAGCCGGTCTACTTTCAGTTGTGGAAGGAAACAAACAAGGAGCGATCATGGCTCCAACGGAGGTCTTAGCGGAACAGCATTATTTAGGTATTGCAAAAATGCTTGAAGGATTCATGGTTCAAGACACAGATACCTTGCTGGGAGAGCGGAGCCTAAAAATCGCTCTATTGACCAGTCAAACCGCAGGCAAAGAAAGCCAAGCGATACGAGAAGGACTTTCTAAGGGGTCCATAGACATAGTTGTCGGAACCCACTCCCTGATTCAGGATTCGGTGGTTTTTTCTGACCTTGGGTTAACTGTAGTTGATGAGCAACACAGGTTCGGAGTTGATCAACGAGCGGCCCTACGAGCGAAAGGAAAAGAAACGAAGATTCCTGATGTTCTCGTCATGACAGCGACACCAATTCCGCGGACAGCTGCGATGACTATTTACGGCGATCTAGATGTATCCGTACTAGATGAGCTCCCATTAGGGAGATCTCCCATTCATACAGAGAGAGTAAGTGACACACCGGCTATTTGGGAAGCCTTGCGGCACCAAATCTCTCTTGGTTATCAAGCGTTCATTGTCTGCCCCTTAATTGAGGAAAATGAAAAAATGCAAACCACCTCAGCTGAGGAAACTTTCTTGCGTCTCCAGAAAGAAGAATTGCATGATCTACGACTTGGTTTATTGCACGGTCGGTTACCCCCAATAGAGAAACAGCAGGTAATGGAGCGATTCCGACGGGGAGACCTTGACATTCTTGTATCAACGACTGTCATTGAGGTGGGTGTTGATGTTCCTAACGCAACCGTCATGGTGATTCTTAGCGCTGAACGATTTGGTATCGCTCAACTGCATCAGTTGCGGGGCAGAGTAGGTCGGGGGCAGGCTGAATCGAAATGCTATTTAGTTAGTGATTCAGAAGCTGAGGAAGCAACTGAGAGGTTGCAAGCGCTTGTTGATACAACAGACGGGTTTGAGCTAGCGGAAAGAGACCTTGAAATTAGAGGCGAAGGGACAATCATGGGAGTGTCACAAAAAGGGAAGAACGATTTTAAAATAGCGTCGTTACGAAGAGACAAAGAATGGGTTCAACATGCTCGGGATGCAGCTTTTTCTTTACTGACTCCAGAAATAAACGTTTCTGATATTTCTCTCCTAGCTGATGAGGTCAAGCTTTTCTTCAAAGATGAAGAGGTGGAATATCTCTTCAAGTCATGAAAGATGAAATACTTGGGAAATGCAGAAATTAAAAAAAATCCCAACTATTCTCACTTCGGCATTCACAAGTGACCCATTTATGGAATGGCTCTTCCCCGGGAGTGAACACCAAAATAATGTCCAGAAATGGTGGGAATACATAACCCAAGCCAGTTCAAAAAATGCTAATTCTCAGTTCGGAATAGACGAAGAAAATACAACTGCGTCTATCTGGGGGAAACCTAAATTTGAGAAAAAAAAGAACGGCAATAATGAGGACCTAAATGATTTCGTAACTTTCCTTGAGCCGTTAGTAGGTGAGCGCCTTCCAACAGTCCTTCAAGCTTTATATGAGGTTAATTTAGAACACCCAGACGAACCCCATTGGTACCTCCAAGCCGTTGGGACTATTCCAAGCATGCAAGGGAAAGGGAAAGGGGCGACTCTGCTACGTCCTGTCTTGGATATCTGTGATGCAACGGGACTAGGAGCGTATCTGGAATCTAGCAACCCAAGAAACGTTTCCTTTTATTACCGCTTGGGATTTGAGATAAGTAAAGAATTAATTCTGGCTGATGGAGAAGCTTCGTTGACCTGCATGTGGAGATCTCCCCAAAGCCCTTAAGAAGTCTAAATGCCATCCGCATCAAGAACAATATCCCACCTATCCCAGCATTCCTTACATCGATAGAAGACCACCATGCCTTCTTCCCACCCTAATTCTGGTTTCTTGCTACCCAAATAACACCGTCCACCACAATCAACGCAAATGATTTCATCGGGGAGATCCATTGCCACTAAGCAAGTCTGACGGTAACGTAGCGCATCATGCGCATCGTAGCCGGTACAGCTCGTGGACGAAAGCTTATTGTCCCTTCAAGTAACAGAATTCGACCGACAAAGGATCGAGTTAGAGAAGCGATTTTTAATTCGTTGCATAGTTATGGCTTAGTAGAAGGTCTTCGCTATCTTGACCTATTTGCAGGGACGGGCTCTCTAGGGTTAGAAGCTCTATCAAGGGGGGCGGATTCAGTAGTTTTCAATGACAATAGTGAACTATCTGTAAATACGGTCACGCATAATCTACAATTGCTTGGCTTTGAGGATCAAGCAGAGATAAGCCTTCAAGACGCAATGACTTATTTAAGGAAACCAGAAGATTTTGATGTAGTTATTTTGGACCCTCCCTACGAATTTGAGCTCTGGGATCAATTAATATCGCAAATTAATTCAAATGTGGTCGTTATCGAAACTTCCCAAAATATTTCCCTAAACGCTCATTGGGTAACGATCAAAGAACAAAGCTACGGTCAGACGAAAGTGATAATAGCTGCTAGAGAGATCTCCCTACCCCTTTAGATACGGGCGATATAGTAAATTGTTGGGTGATAGCGCTGAATTTCCTACAATGGATAGAGAGAATGGGAAAAGATTCAAAACCTCTGTTATAACATTCGATAGGGACAGGTTAGCGAAATGACAAAAGCAATGTATCCGGGATCATTTGATCCTCTGCACCTAGGGCATCTCAACGTAGTTGAAATTGCTTCAGGCATTTTTGATGAAGTCATAGTCGTAACTATGCAAAACCCTGAGAAAAAAAGTTTTCTCACTCTAGAGGAAAGAGAAGAATTGCTTAAATCAAGTTTTTCCCACTTACCAAACGTCTCAACGGCGAACTCGTCGGGTTTAGTCATAGATGCAGCATCTGCGTTAGGTGCGACAGTCGTTGTTAAAGGATTACGTTCTGCCGGTGACTTTGAGATAGAAATGCAAATGGCTCAAACAAATAAATCAGTTTCAGGTATTGAAACAATTTTTATCCCCGCTGAACCTGCTCACTCACATATCTCAAGTAGGTTCATCCGTGAGATAACAACCATGGGTGGGGATGTGACAACAATGGTGCCTGAAGCCGTCGCTGCTTTACTCGCTAGGAGATTGGAAGATGAGTGAATCTGGAGACCAAAGCGATGATCGTTCCTTTGAATCAGTGGAACCATATGAGGCACCCGAGGTGGAAAGATTGATTCAAGGACTTATCAACGTTGTTGATGCAGCACGCCCGGTTCCCCTCTCTTCGTCGTCAATGGTAAATAAGGACGAAATAATTTCTGTTCTGAATGATATATCGCTTCGTTTGCCTGATGAGATTCGAGCAGCAAGATGGCTGCTCAAACAACGAGAAGACTTTCTCGCAAGGACACAGCGAGAAGGTGATGAATTAATTGACCTTGCCCGAGCTCGAGCTGGTCAGATGGTGCAAAAATCCGAAGTTGTGAAAGCTGCTGAAATACGTGCCCGACGTATTGTTGAGGAAGCCCAAGCAGAAGCTCGTAGGCTCCAACTCGAAACTGAAGATTTTTGTGATCAACGGCTCGCAAGTTTTGAAGCAGTTCTAAAGAAAACTCAGAAAACTGTCGCTGACGGTAGATCAAAACTTCAAGGCGATCCGCTTTCTGAGCTTAAAGAAGCTCATAGCCCGGATCAAGAAGAGGCATCAAGACGACCTGAACTTTATGATCAGGATGAACTTGACTAAAGAAATTACGTCTACCTCAGACCTTATACTTGACGTCCCAAACCTCTTCCAAGGATCAGCGTCCCCTAAACACGTGGAATGCAAATGGGAAACAGTGGACATAGCCACAAGTTACTCATCATCAAAAGCACTTTTAGGCACGCTCGTTGTGGAAGGATTAGTAGAAAAGATTGCGGTAAATGGAAAGTTGTCTCTTCATTGGGTTGGTCCCTGCCGAAGATGCTTAGAAGAAGCCAAAGGGGTTTCAGAGATTTCGATACAAGAGATATTTGAACATGACTCGACTGAAGGCGAGACCTTTGAATTCCCCTCCGGAGAGAAATTAGATTTGCGACCTATGCTTACGGAGCAAGCGCTCTTAAATTTACCAGTAGCTCCTCTGTGTTCGGATTCTTGTGAAGGTCCTGTAGATGCTGAATTCCAACTCCATGATCAACAAAAGGAATTAGAGGATAACAAACCTGCATCAAATAAAGACCCCAGATGGTCAGTTTTGGATGCATTGAAATTTGATGACAATGAAAATCATGAGTCCTGAAAGGGTGCAAGAACCTCTCTCCTTAGGTAGGATCAACCCTGCGCAAGATTCAACTTGCTAATCGATTAACTACTTGGATTTACGATGGCAGTACCAAAGAAGAAAACATCAAAAGCGAAAAGCAGAAGTCGCCGAAATTCCGCGTGGAAACTTCACGCAACCAGTTTAAACTCATGCCCGCGATGCAACGCAGCACGGCGACCACACCACGTTTGTGGAAACTGCGGGTGGTACAATGGGCGTGCCGTTATAGAGGTTGACTAAGAATAGGGAAGTAATGCCTAGCAAAAATCTGCCAATAGCCGTTGATGCTATGGGGGGAGATCACGCACCTAGCGAAATCATAAAAGGTGCTCAACTTGCCCATGACTCAGGTATCCCAGTTTTGCTAGTCGGCACTCCTGAAACTCTTGCAGAAACCAATGGTATCCCGACCATAGAAGCCAGCGAAGTTATTGAAATGGATGACGACCCAGGGCAAAGCGTGAGAAGAAAGAAAGACTCATCTCTCGTTCGAGCAGCAGAAACCGTCCGAGATGGACAAGCATCCGCAATGATTAGCGCTGGAAATACAGGAGCTACTATGGCATCAGCTCTGCTTAGAATGGGAAGGTTAAAGGGAGTGTCCAGACCAGCGATAGCAACACCGATCCCCGTTCTTAACGGGGACCACCCAGTTATCCTTCTCGACTCAGGTGCTAATTCTGAATGCCAGCCTGAATGGCTACTTCAATTCGCGGAAATGGGCGCTGTTTACGCTCGTGACAGGTTTCAGATCAACAAGCCAAAAGTCGGATTGCTATCAATAGGAGAAGAGGCCGGTAAAGGAAACCCACTTGTGAAAGAGTCATTTACCCTCCTTGATTCAGAAGGCTGGCAACAACGAAGTTCGGCGCAATTCATAGGAAACGTTGAAGGACGTGATCTCATGAGTGGAGTCGCTGACGTTATTGTTACAGATGGATTTACTGGAAATGTAGCCTTGAAGACTCTTGAAGGAACAGCAAAGGCAATCGTAGCAGCCCTACTAGGAGCGTTTACTTCATCAGCCGAAGCAGAGAAAGGAGCTGAACTTTTGTCTCCTGCGCTATTGCCGTTATATGAAAAACTTGACCCAGATTCAGTTGGAGGAGCAGTCCTTCTAGGCGTGAAAGGTATAGCCATGGTGAGTCACGGGTCTTCTTCAGCAAGGGCAATTTTCAGTGCAATACAAACTGCGCACGAACTCGCCCAAGATGACCATATCGCCCACCTCCAATCCATTCTTTCACCCAAGTAGTTCATTTCTTGAATTCCTTCCAAGCACAAACGGATAGAATCGCGTAAACTCAGATCCTGCGATAGAAAGATAGGTACCCATGCCATCAGAAACCCATATGGAACAAGAACCGCTCGGAAGAGAAGCGCTACTGCAACTCGTTAAAGACCGTTTGGCTGAAATTCTAGAGATAGAACCAAGCTCAATAAATGAGGGAAACTCTTTCGCTGATGACTTAGATGCCGATTCCCTTGCTCTTATAGAGCTTGTTGAAGCCATTGAAGAGGAACTAGCTGAACGGTCTATTGACTTCAGAATTGATGATGAAGACTTAGAAGACTTAAAGAGTGTCCGAGATGCTGTGGACTATGTTCACAGCAGATTAGGTCAATAATTTCCTTGAGCGCTGAACGACACAAAGAGTTCGCTGAAAGAATAAATTACGAATTTGAGAATCTTGAACTCCTAGAAGTCGCCCTCACACACAAGTCGTGGTCTGCTGAAAATAAAGGATCTCACCCAAACGAGAAGTTGGAATTTCTTGGCGATTCTGTTTTGGGGCTGATCGTCACCGAACATATTTACAAAATGTACCCTGATCTATCTGAAGGACAGTTATCGCTTCTTAGGTCAGTAATCGTGGGACATACTTGTCTTGCTGAAGTTGCTGAGAAGCTTGAGTTGGGGTCTTATCTGAGGCTTGGAAATGCATCAGTTTCACCAGCTTTGCTTGAAGATGCTATTGAGGCGGTAATTGGCGCTATCTATTTAGATGGAGGCTGGTCAGCGGCACAGAATTTCGTATTGGAACTTCTATCAACAAAAATTACAGAATATTCAACACGAAACAATGAAGACTATAAAAGTCGACTGAAGATAATCTTTGAGCAGAAATTTTCTACAACTCCCAGGTACAGCATTACCTCAGATGGACCTGATCATGAGAAACATTTCTATGCTTCTGTGAAAATTGAGGATGAAATTGTTGGGCAAGGTGAAGGAAGAAGCAAAAAAGAAGCTGAACAGTCAGCTGCTGGTAAAGCCTTGAAAAGGTTTTCTGATGAATGACTTGCAAAAGAAACCGCTAAAATACGAAACTCATCTACGTCTAGAAGGAAAGAATGATCGAACTCCCCGAAATTGAAACTATTCGCAGAGACTTAGAACGAGATTGTGTCGGAAAAAAAGTTAAATCTGTTGAAGTGGTGAAAACAAAAACCGTTGGCGGTCCTAAGTCAAAAGCGTTAATCGAAAATGAGTTAGATCAAACAAAGGTTGAAAGCGTAGGACGTATTGGGAAATTGCTACAATTTGACTTCTCTAACGGGAAAAGCCTTCTTGCTAACTTAGGGAGTGGCGGGCAAATCCTCAGAGTTCCAAATAAAACAGAAAGACATGTGAAAACCCATTTCATAATTACCTTTACTCAAAAAGGTCAAATGAGACTACTTGACCACAATGGCGAAGCATCCGTTTCCATACATGAAACTGAAGAAATACCGGAAGATCGACCAGATTTATCTGAATTCGGGATTGACCCTATTGAGCATTCTCAACAAATTACGTGGGGCGATTTCGCCCATTATCTCCACGCGAGAAAAGCTAAACTCAAAACATTGCTCATTGATGAGTCCTTCGTTATTGGCATAGGCCCTATGTACGCAGATGAGATACTCTTTGAAGCCGGATTGAGATATGACAGAGTCTCCGACTCATTAACAACAAATGAAGTACGGAGACTCTGGCAAGCTATCGTTCAAACACTTTACGATGCTGTTAAATATCGGGGATCAACTATTGAGGGAAGCCAGTATGTCGATACCAACGGAGAGATAGGCGCTTATCAAGACCATCATTCGGTCTATGGGAAACATGGAGAACTAAGCCCAAGATCTCGGAAACCAATTGCAAGATCAAAATTTGGCGGCATCTGGACTTATTACTGTGAGCAAAGCCAAGTTTAAAAAAACAAAAAATTAAACTACAAACGTGTAATTCTTCTCCAGAGCGACTAGTTTCACGCTGTGTTCTTAAAATCAATAACCCTTAAAGGATTTAAGTCTTTTGCTGAATCCACGACGTTGGAATTTGAATCCGGAGTCACAGTTGTAGTGGGTCCAAACGGGAGCGGAAAATCAAATGTAGTTGATGCCGTAGCTTGGGTACTCGGAGCTCAGGCTCCCGGGTCGGTTCGGTCCCAAAAAATGGACGACGTGATTTTTGCTGGCACTACGAAGAGGTCAGCATTGGGGCGTGCGGAAGTTTCGCTGACTATTGACAATTCAGCGAAAATCCTCCCACTTGATTTCAATGAAATAACCATAAGTCGAACGTTATTTAGAGATGGTGAAAGTGAATATGCCATGAATAATGTCTCGTGCCGACTATTAGATATTCAAGAATTGCTTAGTGATTCAGGGGTGGGTCGCCATCAACATGTCATTGTTTCGCAAGGTCAGATTGATGCCGTTCTTAACTCCAAGCCTGAAGAAAGAAGGGCAATTATTGAAGAAGCCGCCGGTGTCCTGAAATACCGGAAACGAAGAGAAAAATCTCAACGCCGGCTTAAAGCTACAGAAGAGAACCTTACGCGGCTACAAGATCTTCTTAGAGAGGTAAGACGACAACTCAAACCGCTTGAACGCCAAGCAGATGCGGCTAGGAGACACGGATCCTTGTTTGATGAATTGACTACCCTGAGACGTCATCTAGCTGGGAAAGAAATAGCATCTCTCCGAGAAGGGCTCAAAGCCATTCAAGGTGCTAAAACCCAACACCACCAATCAGAACGTGGGATTAGATCATCGTTAACTGGACTTGATAGCCAAATTGAGAAATCCGAGGATCAATTGGCAACAAGTGGAGTAGATGATGCAGCGGACCACCTCGCGCAAGCAGAAGGCCTTCGAGAACGAGCTAAAGGTCTTCGAGCGCTTCTAACAGAACGGATAGCAAGTATTCATCGGCAAATAGATATGCAAGTCGATCAAGGTGTTGTAGAAACACTCGAAGCTGAGACAGCGCGGCTACGACAGGAATTATCTGATTCGATTGTGATACGAGAAGAACTTGTGCCAGCTACGAAAGAAATAGTCAAAGCAGAAAAAGAACTCGCATCCCAACGTTCTAATTTCCAAACGGAGTTTGCCCCAGAATTGCAAGAACGCGGAACGGCTGCAGCTGAATCACGTGGGCAATTAGCCGTGATCAACACGACTCTAGAAAATCTGCAAATAAAAATTGTTGAATTAAGTGTTCAACTTCAGGATTTGAAAGAATCCGAGAAAAATTGCTTAACGCTTACGAGAGAACTTGATCTACAGCTATCTAAAACCAGTGATTCTAAAGATAGTGCAGAAAAAAATCACAAAATACTAAGTGGCGAAGCTGGCAAACTATTAGAACTTCTCAACGGTGTTCAAGCAAAATACGCAGAAGCTCAACTTGAAAGTAAATCTTGGGTTGCTAGAGCAGATGCATTGTCACTTGCTTTGGAAGAGTCAAGAAAATTAAGCGGTATAGAAGAAGTCTCTGAAATAGAAGGTGTTTACGGGTCACTGCTTGAATTGATTCACGTGGATGATGGTTGGGAAGCCGCATTTGAAGCAGCGATAGGTCTAGGTGTGGCTTCAGTCGTAGTAAATGATATTGAAACAGCTAAAAAAACGATTGCGAAGATTCAAAATTCAGGCCGTTCAGGAGGAGTGTTAATCGCACCTTCTGACTCGCCATCAAAGAGTCCCCAAAGCCCTTTGAGAGATCATGTTCAATCTGACTTACCAGAAATTGAAATTCTTCTTGATAAATTTCTTAGTGGAATCCGGATCCTTCCAGACTGGTCTGCAGGGGTGGAACAATCATTGCTATACCCAGAGACCGTATTCGTCACTATGGAAGGTGATCATTTCAGTCCACGTGGATGGCGAATTGGGGTCTCTGGTAAAGGAGCAACTGGCAGTGCATTAGAAGAAGCCTTAGATAGATCCCAAACTGCATTAGACAATGTTCGGCAGTGCGAAGACGAACTCCGGCGATCACAACGTGATCTTGAACAATCTAAGAAAGACCTTGATGCTTCTACAGAGTCAATGCGCCAATCACAACGTGACTTTGATGAGATAAGAGAGGCAAAATCTAGGTCTGAAAGTGATATTCGTGCTCTTCGTGTAGAGATAGATGCTCTAGAGAAACAAGAAATTTCTATACAAAGCAATATAGAGGAACAAATCGTTTCTCAAAATCGCCTTGTGGGCGAACTGCCTGACTTAGAGACCCACGAGAAGGAAGCACTGGAGAGAACAAAAATAGCCGAGAGCCGAAGACAGGAATTAGAAACCATCGCAGCAGAAGTAGGTGCGAAGCGGGCTGCGATAGATGTCCGCCTCGAATCAATGTATGAAAGAGAGAAATTCTTGCAAGGCAGACTTTCAGAAATTGAGAATCGTCTTAACGGGTTTACAAACCAGCGAGAAGAAGCAGAGTCTCGACGGTTGAACTTGGAGAAACGACTCCGGTTAGCAGAATTCTTGAGAACAGTAGTTGAAGAAAAATCTTCAATGCTTGAAATAGAGCTACTTGAGTTACGACAATTGCGACAACACCAGTCCGACTCTGCGCAAAAAGCTGTCAGCGAACTTGAGGGGTACAGGATACAAAGAAGTGAAGCGGAGATAAAACTAAGCCAAATACGCGAAGAACTACACAGATCTGAACTTAAGGAATCAGAGTACTCTCTTAAATTAGAAGCTCTCGTAGAAACAGTTAGAAGAGAACTTGATTGTGAACCAGGAGCCGCCATTTCTACAGAATGTCCACCTATTGAAGGCGTGACTGCTAAAGGTCGAGTGCGCGAACTAGAACGAGAACTCAAAATTATGGGCCCGATTAACCCTTTAGCGCTACAAGAGTATGAAGAGCTCAATTCGCGGTTTGAATTTCTTCAAGCGCAGCTACAAGATGTTCGAGACTCTCGACGCGAGCTCAACAAAGTCATTAAAGCTATTGACCAAGAAATTGTTACTGTGTTCACCGCCGCTTTCGCTGATATAAGTATGAACTTTGAGAACTTGTTCTCGTCTCTTTTTCCAGGGGGAGAGGGTTCCCTAAAATTAACAGAACCAAATAACTTATTAGAAACAGGAATTGAAATAGAGGCGAAACCTTCAGGGAAGAACATTAAGAAACTTTCGTTACTTTCTGGTGGAGAACGGTCCCTTACCTCGTTGGCTTTCCTATTCTCAATATTCAGAAGCCGACCATCACCCTTTTATGTAATGGATGAGGTTGAGGCAGCCCTAGACGATGTCAACTTACAAAGATTTCTCCAATTAGTAAAAGAGTTTAGAGATGAGGCTCAATTGATCATTGTGAGCCATCAAAAACGAACCATGGAAACAGCGGATTGCCTATATGGCGTCACCATGAAGCCAGGAGGGTCTTCAAAAATTGTTAGCGAAAAACCCTCAATAATAGATCATGATAAGAAGACGTTGTTCGAAATGGCGGATGCGCAAACCAATAACGTTTAGTCCATTTTTGCTAGGTAAAGAAAGCTGACTTTCAATAATTACGTTGGCGGATTACGAGTTATTCTTAATGGCTTTCAAGCTAGAGTAAGTACATTGATTAAAACTAGATTAGAGAATCGGTAATGAACCCTTGGAACCAATCATGGAGAGAGCACTCTCCAAGAGGAGAAAACGATGCCGCTTTCCCGTTTTGGCCATCTGACCAAGTTGTTCCCAGATCAAGTGAGAATCGACAAAGGAGCGATAGAAAGAGGCGAGTGATCCTATCGTTTTTAGCCTGCGCAGCTTTACTATCTGGGGGCATAATGATTGGAGTTAATGCAGGTACCGGAAACACGTCAACAGAAGTGGAGACAATCGCTTCATTCCCCATGTCTTCACCGATAGTAGGTGATTCTGTCGAACCAGTAGCTGCTGTAGCTGAAGCAGTTGGACCTTCTGTTGTCCGAATTGATACTGCAACAGGGACAGGTAGCGGAATTATTTTTGATGAGACCGGAGTTGTTGTTACAAACGCACATGTTGTGCAAGGTGAAGAATCAGTTGAGATTCAACTTGCAGATGGGACTCGTGCCACAGGTCTAATTCTAGGTGCTGACCCGAATGTAGACATAGCTCTTGTTCAGATACAAGGCAGCCTAACATTTAAAAAAGCAACTTTCGCTACACTTGAAACTGTAAGGGTGGGTCAGCTCGCTGTAGCGATTGGAAGCCCTTTTGGTTTGGAACAGAGTGTTACGGCCGGTATCGTATCGGCAATTAACCGTGCAGTCACCACCGAAAATATTTACGATGGTTCTATTGCAGTGGTTGAGATGATTCAAACTGATGCACCTATAAATCCTGGGAACTCAGGAGGAGCGTTAGTTGATAGACAAGGACGCGTCGTAGGAATGAACACATTGATTCGAACGGACGGCGTTGTTGAAGGCAATATTGGAGTTGGTTTCGCTATCCCAACTGACACAATATTCCTCGTCGCTGAAAGGATAACCAATGGAGAATCGTTAGAAAGCGGATTTCTAGGGATAAGCGGGCAAAATCCAACATTAGGGAGAGCAGGTGCCCTAGTTATTAGCGTGGTAATGGGTAGTCCTGCAGATTCGGCGGGTTTAGAAACTGGTGACTTAATCATTGCAGTTGATGATGCCCCAATTCTAGGAATGTCTGAATTAGCTGCTCGAATTCGATTAAGTTCACCGGGAACCACGCTCGAAGTCACAGTTCTAAGAAATGGCGAACAAATGACTTTTACAGTAGTGCTTGCAGCTTTAGGGAGATTTGATTGATGAGCGGAGACGCCTCAGAAGGCCGTGATTGATGTCGCGTATATCAAAAGAAGTTTCAAAAACAAGAAACAATTTTTCGTTATTCTCAAAATTTCATCGCGACAGATCTTTAGGATCCGACTTTTGGGTAGAAGTTGAGGAAGCGCTGATACAGGCTGATGTGGGAGTAGGGACGACGACTTCGTTAGTAACGGAACTGAAGCAACAGGCCAAGGAACAGAAGCTAACTTCAATTGAAGAAATTACTGATTGCATTAAACACAAATTGAAATATCTATTGTCGGGTCCAGATAGGACCTTTAACCTTGAGGGTAATCCAGCTGTCTGGATCTTTGTCGGCGTGAATGGGGTTGGCAAAACGACCTCTATCGGAAAAATAGCTTTCTGGCAGGAATCATTGGGTAAGAAAGTTGTTTTAGCAGCTGGAGATACGTTTCGAGCTGCTGCAGCAGAACAATTAGAGAAATGGGCTCAACAATGCAACTCTGAATTAATAAGAGGAGCAGAAGGAGCGGACCCAAGTTCAGTTATCTACGACGCTATAGAACATGCTCACTCATCGTCAATCCCGCTCGTCTTAGCAGATACAGCGGGAAGGCTTCACACAAAAACAAACCTGATGGATGAACTATCCAAAATCCAACGCGTCGCTAGCATGGGCTCGGGAATAGTAACGGAGATATTACTCACTTTAGACGCAACTACTGGACAGAATGGTTTGGAACAAGCAAAAAACTTTGCTAAATCTATTGATATATCAGGTATTATTTTGACCAAGCTTGATGGTTCCTCGCGTGGTGGTATTATCTTCGCCATACAAGAAGAAACAGGAATACCAGTAAAATTCATAGGGATAGGCGAGGAATCTCAAGACCTAATTCCATTTGACCCTGAAGATTTCGTAGAAGCTTTATTTGATTTTCAACCAGAGAAATAAATTCCGCAGTATTACAAGACTAGCCACTAAATAAATTCGATTAGAGAAAGAAATGTTTGACTCCCTTACCAACCGCCTAGGAGACATCTTTGGGCGTCTCAAAAGCAAAGGACGACTGTCTGAAACCCAGATTAACGATGTCCTAGAAGAAGTAAGAACTGCTTTACTTGAAGCAGATGTTAATCTCCAGGTAGCGAAAGACTTCCAGCGAAACGTTAGGGCAAGATGCTTATCAGCTGAAGTTCATAAAGCTTTAAACCCTGCTCAACAAGTAATCAAATCTGTAAACGAAGAACTTGTCAGCATCCTCGGAGGGGAAGCCTTGACAATTTCCTACGCTGATAAGCCACCGACAGTGGTTCTTCTCGCTGGTTTGCAGGGAGTTGGAAAAACTACAAATGCTGTCAAGTTAGCGAAATGGTTCAAATCCCAGGGAAGAAACCCGTTACTCATAGGCGCTGACCTTCAGAGACCAGCAGCTGTTGAGCAACTAAGAACTCTAGCGAACCAAATTGACGTACCAGTCTTCTCGCAGGGAAGTGACCCAGTTATGGTGGCAGCCAAAGGAATCAAAGAAGCTAAGGCAACTGGTCGAGACGTCGTTATTTGTGACACCGCTGGACGATTGACTATCGATGAAGAAATGATGCAACAACTAAGGCAGATATCTGACTCGGTAGAACCTCATTACACATTCTTGGTGATTGATGCAATGACAGGACAGGAAGCTCTTAATGTTGCGGAATCTTTCCACAACCAACTTGAGTTAGACGCGATGGTAATAACAAAACTGGATGGAGATGCTCGAGGTGGAGCAGCACTATCAGCTAAATCTGTAGTGGGTAAGCCAATAGCTTTCGCGTCTATCGGAGAAAAGTTAGAAGATTTTGAACAGTTTCACCCAGACCGGTTAGCTAGTCGCATTCTTGGGATGGGAGACGTGCTAACTCTAATAGAAAAGGCAGAAGATGCTTTTGACGAAGAAGAGGCGAAGAAAGCAACTCAAAAGCTGATTAGTGGGCAATTCACATTGGAAGATTTCCTTGAGCAAATGCAACAGCTGAAAAAAATGGGTCCTTTAGAGAACATTGTCGGGATGATGCCGGACCTACCTCCTGGCGCTGACCCTTCGGATGTAGATGAGAGTCGCCTAGCTAGGATGGAAGCGATCATTACATCAATGACTGTTGAAGAACGCAACAATCCAACTGTCATTGATGGGTCGCGCCGCAGCAGAATCGCTAAAGGATCTGGAACTAGTGTTCAGGAAGTTAGTTCGCTTTTGAAGCAATTCAAAGAAATAAAGCGAATGATGAAGGGTGCAGTGAAACCTCGTAGGAAGAACAAAAGAAAAGGTTCAAAAAAACGCAAGAAAGGTAATCCGAGCTCTCGGGAGAAACAGAAAAATCAGTTTGAAATTTCCCAATCTGAAACTTCAGACGAGTTTGATCTGAGTGAATTTGGAACATTCTCAAACTAAAGGGAATAATCTATTTAAAGAAATATCCCAAAGATCATTGAAGCGACGATTTTTCTCGGCACAATATGTGACGACCGAAAAGTAATTTTTTTTAAGTGTGTATCTGTAAGAAAACCAAATAGGATACGAACTGATCTAGGAAGAGATTGCCAAAGTGGCTTTAATCTCAGAAAGAAGAAAACGTGGCAGTTAAACTCCGCCTTGTACGAATGGGGAAACGTAAACAACCCACATACCGCGTAGTGGCAGCAGATAGTCGCTCACCACGCAATGGCCGATTTATTGAAATATTAGGGACCTATGAACCAAGGCAAGAACCTTCTGTAATCAATATTGACAATGAAAGAGCTTTGCATTGGTTACGGAATGGAGCGAAACCAACTGAACGGGTAGAAAAATTACTTCGAATTACGGGCACTTGGGAAGAATTCACAGGAAAACCATTAGAGCCCATTGTCTATGCTGTCAAAGAAGTAAACATTGGAACCACGGAAACAGAACAAGAAATAACAGAGGAGCCAGATTCAACAGAAGCATCGGTAGAAACCACTGTTGAAGAGAAAAAAGAATCGGAAGAATCGGAAGAATCGGAAGAATCGGAAGAATCGGAAGAATCGGAAGAATCGGAAGAATCGGAAGAATCGGAAGAAT